>CAYTOH010000006.1:0-17127 GCA_964439375.1 uncultured Aquiluna sp. | reverse complement strand
GAAGGCGGAGTCAACCGTGCCGACCGTGGCGGCGAAGAACTTGCCGGCAAGGGAATCAATGTTTCTCGAGGTCTGCACCTAGCGGGAATTCCTGCCCCTGGAATCGTTCCGATCGGCAATGCAGACCCAGGTGTTTTGGAGCGAACTGGCTCAGGATTCCTAACCCCACTATGGGTTGAGGGCACTCTTCGCGTGTCAACAACCGTCGTTGAATACGACGGCCCAACTACCAAGATCAATGAACACCCTCGGCCGCTGAAGCAAAAGGACTGGGACGCTGTAGTCAAACTGACCGTAGAGACAGTCAAGAACAATGATGCTCAGTGGCTTGTAGTGGCAGGCGCTCACCCCGAGATCGAGGAAACTGGTGAGGTCATTGATCTTCACCCGCTTTTCGATGCTATGGCTGAACTTGGTGTTCGCGTCGTACTTGATACCTCTGGACCAGCCCTCCGATACTGGGCAAAGCAGGGTAAGGCAACTGTTATGAAGCCAAACGCGCACGAATTGGCGGAGTGCGTTGGGCGAGACCTCAACACAATCGGCGATGTAATCGACGCCGCTCACCAGCTAAACGAGTGGGGCGTCAATTGCGTCATGGCATCCTTGGGCGTTGACGGCATCATTGCGGTCACTAAAACCCATGCGATTCACGCCTACACTGCGCCTGTAAAGGTAATCAACACAGTTGGTGCTGGAGACTCCACCATCGCCGGCTTCCTCTCTGCGGTAACACAAAATCCAGCAGAGCCGAATGATTTCGGCGTTGGATTCAATGTGGCGGAAGGCATTTCTGCTGCCGTCCAGTGGGGTGCGGCTAAGGTCCAGCAGCCAACCAGCGGGCTAAAGTCGATCGACAATTTGGTCGACGCAACTGTAGAACTCATCCCCGACCCAACTCGCCTACTTGGCGAGCCGGCAAAGGCCTAAAGAAGGAGACCAGCAATGGCAATCGCAACCTCCGAGCAGTATCGAGAAATGCTTGATCGCGCCCAGCGAGGTGGCTTTGCTTACCCGGCAATCAACGTCTCTAGCTCTCAGACCCTAAACGCCGCCTTGGCGGGCCTTCAGGCCGCCGGCTCCGATGGAATCTTGCAGGTAACCACCGGTGGTGCCGACTACTGGAGTGGTCCAACGGTAAAAAACCGAGTTTCAGGCGCTCTTGCCTTTGCTGCCATGGCACGTGAAGTTGCGAAGAACTTCGACATCAAAGTTGCTCTTCACACCGATCACTGCAACCTGGAGCAGCTAGATAGCTTTGTTAAGCCTCTGATCGCACTCTCAACTGAGCAGGTCAAAAACGGCGGTGAGGCAATTTTCAATTCCCACATGTGGGATGGCTCCGAGGTGCCGCTGAGTCAGAACCTCGAGATCGCGAAAGAGTTCCTAAAGGCAACCAGGAACATAGGTGCTGTGCTTGAGATTGAGGTTGGCGCCGTTGGTGGCGAAGAGGATGGTGTTGAAGGCGCTATCGGCGAGCACCTTTACTCAACCGTCGCAGACGGAATGGCTACTGCGGAGGCTTTGGGGCTTGGCGAGAATGGTCGTTACATCACCGCCCTCACCTTTGGAAATGTGCACGGAGTCTACAAGGCGGGAAACGTTGTCCTGCGCCCAGAGCTTCTCAAGCAGATCCAGCAGGAAGTTGGCGCAAAATACGGCAAGAACATGCCTTTTGACCTAGTTTTCCACGGCGGATCCGGTTCAACCGAGCAAGAAATTGCTGATGCGGTCAAGTACGGAGTCATCAAGATGAACATCGACACCGACCTGCAGTATGCGTTCACTCGCCCAATCGCTGACCACATGCTTCGAAACTACGACGGAGTACTGAAGGTCGATGGTGAAGTTGGAAACAAGAAGCTCTATGACCCAAGGGCCTGGGGCAAACTCGCCGAAGCCGGAATGAGTGAGCGCGTGGTCGAAGCCGCTCAGCAGCTTGGCTCGGCAGGCAAGTCAGGCTGGTAAGAAATGCCAAAAGAGATAAGCCCGTTCTATGAGAACGGGCTTCCTCGGTTCAAGGGCGAGTACCGAGACGGTGAGATGCATGGCCCCTGGGAGTTCTATCGAAAAGATGGGTCGTTGATGCGCTCAGGAAGTTTTGATCGAGGAGTCCAGACCGGAACATGGAGAACTTTCGACCGCAGCGGTGCCCTTGTCTCTGAAAAAAAGTTCTAAAGACTCAACCGCAGAGCTAATGCCGCAAGTGTT
The DNA here is from genome assembly GCA_964439375.1 of uncultured Aquiluna sp. Taxonomy (GTDB): domain Bacteria; phylum Actinomycetota; class Actinomycetes; order Actinomycetales; family Microbacteriaceae; genus Aquiluna. The sequence continues at coordinate 14,916 of CAYTOH010000006.1, read as the reverse complement.
GCAGCCAACACGGGCAGCGTAAGAACCAGACCAACCCTGAAGTAATATCCCCACGTAATCTTCAGTCCCTTGGATGCCAAAACGTGAAGCCAAAGCAGTGTGGCGAGCGAGCCGATTGGGGTGATCTTTGGCCCCAAGTCACTTCCAATCACATTGGCAAAAATCATGGCTTCCTTGATTAGCCCAGTCGCTGAACTTGCGTCAATAGAGAGTGCAACCACCAAAACCGTCGGCATATTGTTCATTACCGATGAAAGTCCTGCAGCAAGGCCGCCGGTCACGAACGCCGCAAGCCAGATTCCGCCCTCTGCTGCCCAGTTGAGGGCCTGAGCGAGATAATCTGTGAGGCCAGCGTTCCTGAGGCCATAGACCACGATGTAGAGGCCCAGGGAAAAGACAACAATGTGCCAAGGCGCTCCTCGGAGCACATCAACGGTTGAAATCTTCCTGCCGGCACCAGCCGCTATAAGAAGCGCCAAGGCACCGGATGCCGCCGTAACGCTGACAGGAACTCCGATTGGCTCGAGCAGGAAGAAGCCAATAAGGAGAAGTCCAAGCACCACCCAGCCCAGTTTGAAGGTGACTGGGTCGACTATTGCCGATTTCGGCTCCTTTAGAAGTGTGGAATCAAAGGTTTTTGGGATGTCACGACGGTAAAACAAATAAAGCACGGCCAGTGAAGTGGCTGTCGCGACCAAGCTGACTGGAGTCATGACTGAGGCGTAGTAGGCGAAGTCAATCTCGAAGAAATCGGCAGAGACGATGTTCACGAGGTTTGAGACCACCAGCGGGGTTGAGGCGGTATCGGCGATGAACCCTGCCGCCATGACGAAAGCAAGTGTGGTGGAAGCTGAAAAGCCAAGGGCGATCAGCATCGCCATCACAATTGGGGTCAGAATCAAAGCTGCACCGTCATTTGCGAATAGGGCTGAGACAGCCGCACCCAGGAGCACGATTAGAACAAAAAGTCGACGACCGCTCCCGCCACCAAGTCTTGCCACGTGAAGCGCTGACCACTCGAAGAAACCTGCCCTATCCAATAGGAGGCTGACGATGATGATTGCAATGAAAGCCGCGGTTGCATTCCAAACAATGTCCCACACCACCGGAATGTCAGTGAGCTGAACGACACCGGTTATCAGTACAAGGACTGCTCCGATTGAAGCCGACCAGCCAATACCAAGCTTCTTGGGCTGCCAGATCACCAAGGTGATGGTGGCGAGAAATATTGATAGGGCTAGAAGCAACTCAACTCACTTTCGCCCTGAACTTCTCAGAACAAGGTGACCAAATGGCAAACTTTGCGTTACTAACGCTTTTGTTTATTTGAAGTGTCCTGACCAGCTGACTTGAGATCTTTGCGCAATTCCTTGGGCAGTGAGAACTGGATATCCTCTTCAGCGGTGGTAATGGTCCTGACATCCCCAAAACCTCGACGAGCAAGGTCTTCCAGAACCTCATCTACTAGCTCCTCTGGAACGGAAGCCCCGGAGGAAACACCAACGGTCTTCACCCCTTCAAACCAGACGTCCTCAATCTCACTTGCGAAGTCCACTCGGTATGCGGCCTTTGCTCCGGCATCCAGCGCTACCTCAACGAGACGAACCGTGTTCGATGAGTTGGCAGAACCGACGACGATCACGAGATCGCTGTCTGCTCCAACCTTCTTGATTGCGACCTGTCGATTTTGGGTTGCGTAGCAGATGTCATCGCTTGGCGGGTTCTGCAGGGTTGGGAACCTCTCCCTCAGCTTCACAACTGTTTCCATGGTCTCGTCAACTGAGAGTGTGGTCTGTGACAGCCAGATCACTTTTGAGGGGTCCTTGACTTTTGCGGTTTGGATGTCTTTGTCGCCATCAATTAGCTGGACCACATCAGGGGCTTCACCTGCGGTTCCCTCGACCTCTTCGTGTCCTTCGTGACCAACCAGCAAGATGTCATAGCCCTCTTGGGCAAAGCGTTGAACTTCTCGGTGCACCTTTGTAACAAGTGGACAGGTGGCATCAATGGTTTGCTGATTGCGCGCTTCAGCAGCAGCGATCACGGCTGGGGAGACTCCGTGGGCGGAGAAAATCATGATGCAGCCCTCAGGGGCTTCATCAACTTCATCAACAAAGATTGCGCCGCGTTTTTCGAGTGAGGAGACTACGTGCTTGTTGTGCACAATCTGCTTGCGAACATAGATTGGCGCGCCGTAGTGCTCCAAAGCTTTTTCAACGGCAATAACCGCCCTGTCTACACCTGCGCAGTAGCCTCTTGGGGCTGCAAGGAGCACCTTGCCCGAAGGCTCAATGTCGGTCATGGCGTTATTCTTGATTGCACTCACCCGTTCATTCTACGAACCCACGTCAGGAGGCCCTGTTGGAACAGAGTACTGACGTTGATACCCAATCAAAAGTTTCCAGCGAGCATTCCCCTTGGCAGGTGTCAAATCTCTCCAAATCACTCAAGGATTGGATAGAAAAACTTGGGCGAGTCTGGGTTGAAGGTGAGCTACAGAGCTACCAAGAGCGCCCAAACGGGCTTTTTGCATCTATCAGAGACCTCGATGTCGAGGCAGCGGTTGAAATTCACTCCTTCAACCCAGGCCCAGAGATAGCTCAGGGACTCAAGCAAGGCGATCGAGTCGTTGCACTCCTCCAGCCTCAGTTCTGGGCAAAAACTGGCAAGCTCACGATGCGAGTTCACGCCATGCATAAGGTTGGGCTCGGCGAGCTACTTGAAAGAATCGAGAAGCTGAAGCAACAACTCATCGCGGAGGGACTTGCGGATCCGGCTCGAAAGAAGCCCTTGCCCTTTTTGCCGCAGTGTATTGGCCTGATCACTGGCGCCAACTCAGATGCCGAGAAAGACATACTGCAAAACGCCAAACTGCGCTGGCCCGAGGTGCAGTTCGAGATTGCGCACACTCACGTCCAGGGCGAGAAGGCAGTGACTGAGATTCTCTTTGCCCTAGATCAGCTAGACGCGATGCCAGAGGTTGATGTCATTATCATCAGCCGCGGTGGCGGCAGCTTCCAAGATCTCCTGCCCTTCTCAGATGAGCGCTTGGTTAGAAGGGCAGCTGCTCTCACAAAGCCCTTCGTTTCAGCAATTGGGCACGAAAATGATCAACCCCTGCTGGATCTGGTTGCAGACCTAAGGGCATCGACTCCAACGGATGCTGCCAAGCGAGTGGTTCCGGATGTCGTTGAAGAACGCCGGGGTCTTGGAATTGCCTTGAGTCGGATTCGCGCTCAAATCGAGAACTATCTCCAGACTCAGCAACAACTGCTGAACTCCGTTAGGTCTCGACCGGTCTTAGCTTCGCCATTTGGCTTTATTGAGACCCAAGAAGAGCTCCTCAAAAGCCGCAGCCAAAGACTCGGCGAGATTCTAGAATTCCGCCTTCAGCGGGGGGAGAGTGAAATCAACCAGCTCAGGCTCCGAGCTAGAGCGCTATCGCCAAAGCTCACTTTGGAGCGTGGCTACGCAATCGTGACGGATGCACAAGGGAAGTCAGTCTCACAGGCAAAGGTCGGCTCTGAGATCAGGATTAAAACAAGCACTCAAGAAATTGCCGCGATGGTAAATGAGGTTAGGAATAGCAATGGCTAAAGAAATCAAAGATCTCTCCTACGAAGAGGCAAGGGAAGAGTTGCAGCGGGTTGTAGCTGAACTCGAGCAGCAGAACGTAAGTCTCGAAGCATCCATGGCGCTTTGGGAGCGTGGCGAAGCACTTGCCAACCACTGCGAGCAGTGGCTGACTGGTGCCCGAAAGAAACTAGATGATGCCATGAAGGGCAAGGCTAAGTGAGCGATTCAGCTGCCCAGCACCGTGCCAAGCAAACCGTTAGAAACCTTATTCTTTCTCTATTGGTCTCAATCGGACTCATGGTTGCCCTGATACTGGGCGTGCCGCGGGACGACTCAAACCGGGTCAATCCGGTTGATTACGTGACCATTGCGGCGCAAGCGCAGGAATCCATTGGGGCAGAGCTTCTCGCACCCGCAATTCCAGAATCTTGGTGGGCTAATGGAGCCCGAATCGAAAACAACCTTGGTGTTCAGAGCTGGTATGTCGGTTTCGTAACCCCAGATAATCAGTTCATCGGACTCAGCCAGGCTTTCGAGTCAAACCCTTCATGGTTGGCTCAGTCTCTGCAGGGCAACTGGCAGGATGGGGAAATTGAAATTGAGGGCAGGGTTTGGAAGATTTATCCAACCCTCACACCCTCCAATCCGCCAGGCACTAGAGAGTATGTGATGGTCCATGAATACGATTCAAGCGCCGTGGTGATCTTTGGAACAGCAAAACAAGAGGACTTCAACACTCTCGCAGCTGAGATTTCCCGCATTCTGAATTAAGCCCCTTCTAATCCTTGGGCGAGCCAACTAATCGATCTAAAAACTGGCAAACTTATCTCGCTTCGCCTTGCCTCATAGCGCAGGCGAGCTCTCGACGTTTACTCAAGGAGCTGCAATGGAATACCGCATCGAACACGACACAATGGGTGAGGTAAAGGTCCCGGTATCCGCTCTTTACCGAGCTCAGACCCAGCGTGCAGTCGAGAACTTCCCAATCAGCGGGACGGGCCTAGAGCGCGAGCACATCATTGCGCTGGCCCTGATTAAAAAAGCCGCGGCGATGACGAACGCCAAGCTTGGAATTTTGGATTCACAGATCGCAAACGCAATTGTTGAGAGTGCAAACGAGGTTATCAAGGGCCAGCACCATGAGCACTTCCCGGTGGATGTTTTCCAAACTGGAAGCGGCACCAGCTCAAACATGAATATGAACGAGGTGCTGGCGACCCTTGCAACCACAATGCTTGGCCGTGAGGTCCATCCAAACGACCACGTTAATGCTTCGCAGTCATCCAATGACGTTTTCCCGACCTCTGTCCACGTAGCAGTGACAAACGCTCTTGTGAACGACCTGCTTCCAGCCCTCGATTACCTGGCTGGCCACCTTGAGGACAAGGCAATACTTTGGAAAGAGGCAGTGAAGCCCGGCAGAACCCACCTAATGGATGCCACCCCTGTCACATTCGGCCAAGAGTTCGCAGGCTATGCCGCTCAGATTCGCTATGGAATCGAACGAGTTAACGCCTGCCTGGGAAGAGTGGCTGAAGTCCCCCAAGGCGGCACGGCAACTGGCACCGGAATCAACACTCCAAAAGGATTCCCGCAAGAGGTAATTGCAATTCTGGCCAAGGAGACCGGGCTGCCAATCACCGAGGCGCGAGACCACTTCGAAGCGCAGGGCGCTAGAGATGCATTGGTTGAAGCATCGGGCGCACTCAAGGTGATTGCCGTGAGCCTCACCAAAATCAACAACGATTTGCGCTGGATGGGTTCTGGTCCGAACACGGGAATCGGGGAGCTAAACATCCCAGACCTGCAGCCAGGCTCATCAATCATGCCCGGAAAGGTCAACCCAGTAATTCCAGAGGCGGTCCTAATGGTTTGCGCCCGAGTAATTGGCAATGATGCAACCGTGACCTGGGCTGGCGCATCGGGAAACTTCGAACTGAATGTTGCAATCCCAGTGATGGGCAATGCCCTGTTGGAATCCGTCAGGCTGTTGGCAAACTCCATGCGCGTGTTGGCCGACAAGACAATCATTGGCCTTGAGGCGAACATCGAAAGAGCAAAGGCTTTGGCCGAGTCCAGTCCATCTATCGTTACCCCACTGAACAAATACATTGGCTATGAGAACGCGGCAAAGATTGCCAAACACTCGGTGCAAATGGGCCTCACAGTCCGGGAGTCAACAATTGCCCTTGGCTTTGTCGATGGCGAAAAACTGACCATGGAACAGCTCGACAAGGCGCTGGATGTGCTGCCGATGACCAGGCCACCTCAGTAAATAGCTGTCCCAATAACCGCTGATCCGGAAGAAACCACATACCCCAGGATCAGAAATGGCCCGAAGGCAATTCGGTCTTTCCAGCTGAGGGTTTTTCTGGTAACTCTGGCAAGCCCAATCACGGTCGCTGTTATTGCCGCAATCAAGAGACTGAATAGCACTAGCCAGGGTGAGAAGTAAGCCAAGCTCTGGTTCATCGCAATCAACAACTTAACATCTCCCATGCCAAGTCCGTTACGCAAGGACGCCAGGAGTGCGGCGGCCGTGAGAGCGATGTTGATGGCGGTCCCAATAAAAAAGGGTTCCCAGTTACCCGAGCTTGCTGCGGCCGTGAATGTCCCCAGCACCGAGATCAGGATCGCAGGATACGTGAAAGCGTTCGGGAGGCGATGCTGGCGGATGTCAGTGATAGCCAGCGGTATTGCCACAATCAACAAAAAGACAACAGGAAGCAGCGCAAAGATATCGGCCATTGCCCCAGACTAGAAAAACTCAGGAATTAGCGCTGAGCGCTCTCCACAGCTAGTAGTCGAGCAGGTCAGTAACCAATGCTGCAATCTCACTGCGCTCACTCCTAGTGAGCGTGATGTGACTGAACAGGGACTGCCCCTTCAGCGTCTCAACCACTGATGCGATTCCATCGTGTCGCCCCACCCTGAGATTGTCACGCTGCGCGACATCGTGAGTCAGAACCACCCTGGACTTTTGACCAATTCGGGAGAGCATGGTCAGAAGCACATTGCGCTCGAGAGATTGAGCCTCATCAACAATCACAAAGGTGTCGTGGAGAGATCGCCCACGAATGTGCGTAAGCGGCAGAACTTCAAGTATTCCTCGGCTCATCACCTCTTCGATGACCTCCTTGGAAACCAGCGCGCCAAGTGTGTCGAACACAGCCTGTGCCCAAGGATTCATCTTCTCGGCTTCAGTTCCGGGCAGATATCCAAGCTCCTGACCGCCGACTGCATAGAGCGGTCTAAAGACCATGATCTTCTTGTGTTGTCGACGCTCTAGCACTGACTCGAGGCCAGCGCAAAGAGCGAGTGCGCTCTTACCCGTACCAGCCCTGCCACCTAGGGAGACTATGCCAATCTCGGAATCTAGGAGCGCATCTATAGCAAGTCTTTGCTCAGCTGACCGACCGTGTAGGCCGAATACATCGCGGTCCCCACGAACTAACTTGATGGTGCGGTTTTCTGAAACTTTGCCTAGCGCACTTCCCCGCTCAGAAGAAATCACCAAGCCGGTGTTAACGGGGAGTTCTTTGGCGGAAGGGTGAGCTAGCTCTTCGATGTCGTACAAAGTCGCCATCTCGTCACCTGATAGGGCTAGCTCCGCTATGCCGCTCCACTCATCGGTTGCCAGCTCGTGCAGGTACTCTTCGGCTCGCATACCCATTGAGGCAGCTTTGACTCGCATGGGCAGATCTTTCGACACGATGGTGACGTCAAAGCCCTCACTCTTTAGGTTCGCAGCGACCGCAAGAATTCGTGAGTCGTTGTCCCCAAGCTGGAAGCCAGTTGGCAATATCCCCTGGTCGATGTGGTTGAGTTCAACACGCAGGGTCCCTCCAGAGCCAACTTCAACCGGAAAGTCCAAACGCTCATGCTTCTGCCGGAGATCATCCAAAAACCGAAGTGCCTTGCGAGCGAAGTAGCCAATCTCCGGGTCATTTCTTTTCTTCTCAAGCTCGTTGATGACAACGATCGGAAGAACAACCTCGTGCTCTGCAAACCTGAACAGGGCTCTTGGGTCTGATAGCAGGACTGATGTGTCCAAGACAAAGGTTCTGACCTCAGTTTTTTTGGCGCTCTTTCTCACCGCCTCGGAAGCTTTCTTTTCTGCTGTCTTCCTTGGGCTGGTGGAATCGCTCACCTGGTCTCCTCTTAGCTGGATCCTGGTGTGAATCTACGCCTGAGGTCTAAGGTTTTGAGCATTGACACACCCAAAAATAAATCGTTAATCAAACCGTTTCTTTAGCTACCAAAACGGCGATGACGACGCTGAAAATCACGCATTGCTCTTAGGAAATCAACCCGCCTAAAGTCAGGCCAAAGCGCTTCTGCGAAGTAAAACTCACTGTTAGCACTCTGCCAAAGTAAGAAACCGCTGAGCCGCTGCTCGCCAGAGGTTCTGATCAACAGATCAGGATCAGGTTGACCCGTGGTGTAGAGATGGTCAGTGATTAGCTCTGGGGTCAGCAACTCCGCTAACTCATCTATGCTCTTGCCCGATTGCGCGTGAGACTTGAGGATTGATCTCATGGCATCCGCAATCTCTTTGCGACCTCCATATGCCACAGCCAAATTGACGTGCGTTCCGATGTTTTGCGCTGTCGCCTGCTCAACAGCGGCAAGCCGCTGAGCTGACTCGTAGGGCAAGGCGGCGATGTCGCCGACAACCTGCAGCTTCCAGCGCCCAAGAGTGGCCAGTGACTCACTCAGGTCAACGATGATTTGAATCAGCTCGTTTAGCTCGTCGCTCCCTCGGCCTTTGAGGTTGTCGGTAGACAGCAAGTAGAGGGTGACGTGGGGAATCTTTAGGTCGGAGCACCAACCTAGGAACTCAATGATTTTTTTTGCTCCAGCCGCGTGGCCGTGACCCGCCTTCTCCATGCCCTGCAGGTGAGCCCAGCGACGATTGCCATCAACCATGACTCCAATGTGGCGCGGCAAATCCTGAGGCTTTAGATCGCCTTCCAGGGCCTTTTCATAAAAGCGATACAGCAGGTTGCGCACCCAGATAACTTATCTGCAATTTGGATTTGAATGGCTTATTCTTTGCAAATGCAGCCAGAGACTCCAGACCCGCTACACGTTCCCCTTGGCGAACTAAAAGGTCAACCCCACGAGGACGAGTTCAGGCCAAGCTGGAGAGGCTGGATTCACACAGGAGTTCTGCCATTTGTTGTAGTCGCAGGAATTCTGCTAATCGTCTTCTCCGAAGGCTGGCAAGCAAAAACCGCTGCCGCGATTTACTTTGCTTCTTCGATTCTGCTCTTTGGAAACTCGGCTCTTTACCATCGCTTCCGGTGGAAGCCGTTTACAAAAAAACTTCTCAAACGAATAGATCACGCCAACATCTTTCTCCTTATTGCCGGCACTTATACCCCGATTTCCGTGGCGGCACTGCCTGAGGAAAAGGGTTGGTTGCTTTTGGTGCTGGTTTGGTCGGTAGCTCTTGTAGGTATTGGCTTCAGGGTTTTCTGGATTGGAGCCCCAAGGTGGCTCTATGTCCCAATGTATTTGGGCCTGGGGTGGATTGCTTCGCTCTACGCGGTTGACTTCTTCAACGTGAACTGGATCATGATGACCTTGGTAATTGTTGGTGGAGTGTTTTACTCAATAGGAGCGATCATCTATGGCCTCAAAAAGCCAAATCCGATCCCAAAGCACTTTGGGTTCCACGAAATTTTCCATGCACTAACAGTGGCGGCATTTTTCTGCCACTGGACCGCATCCCTGATTATTGGCCTGAACCCGGCTCCGGGTTCGATCGCTGGGGCTTAGCAGGAGGCTCTGGTCTATCAGGCTTTTGCACCTCAAGGTTCCTAATCTCCTCCTGGGCTAAGCGCTCTCGAACTTCGCTGCGGTAACGGGAGTTTCTAATTCTTCGGTTCATGTCAAAAATCAAGAAGACTGCCAACCCAGCTACCCCAAATGTTGCAATGAATCCGATTGTCCCCGGTGAGTTGTAGCGATCATCTGGCACTGGGGTTGGGGTCAATGTTGCTTCGAGCAACAGTGAGAGAAGGAAGTCCATGATGATAAGTATCTCACCAGGGATTACCCTTATTCCCATGGACCAGGCAGAGCTTCTCTCACAGCGTTATGGCGAAAAGCAATCTAACCCGAAGCGAACCCGACTCTTGACGGTTATTGGCATTGCTTTACTAACCGCGATAGCAGCTTGGTTTGGTTTTGCCAACTACTCTCCGCTGAGCTATCAGGACATCGGATTTCGCGTAATCAACAACACAACAGTTGAGGTCGACTTTGAGGTGACAGCCCCTGCCGGAACCGTTGCAATCTGCGCTATCCAAGCTCTCAACAATTCTTTTGCTCAGGTAGGTTGGGTTGAGTTGATTCTTCCCGCTTCCGAGTCATCGACACACAGACACACAGTTACATTGACCACCACAGAGCTTGCCGTCACGGGTCTGGTGGACGAATGCCGGCTGCGTTAGAATTTTGAAATAGAGCTCGCTAGGCGAGCTTTTTCAATTCCCGAGGAAAGACAAATGACCGACTCAATTTTGTTGACTCAGGCTGCTTTTGACAGGCTCAAGGATGAGCTCGAGCAGCTTCTGACTGTCGCTCGCCAAGACATCGCCAAGCGCATTCAGGATGCCCGCGAGGAAGGTGACCTCAAGGAGAATGGTGGTTATCACGCGGCCAAGGAAGAGCAGGGTCGGATTGAGGCGAGAATCAACCGACTTGAGGAAATGCTGGCTACGGCAGAAATCGGCTCGGCCGACACCTCAGATGGGATTGTGAAGCAAGGGCTAATGGTCGGCTGCCTACTCAACGGCAGAGAGATTGAGTTTTTCCTTGGTAGCCACGAGATTTTTGAAGGCACCAAGCACGAGACTGCGATTGAAGAGGGTGACCTCGAGGTCTACAGCCCCGACTCGCCAATTGGCAAAGCGGTCCTGGGCAAAAAAGTTGGAGACTCAGGTAGCTACAAAACACCGACTGGTAAAGAGATTGAAGTAAAGATTCTGAAGATCAGAGAGTTCGAGTTTTAGTCATGGAGTTTTGGTCGCAACCCGGCCGCCTTTAGAGACTTCATCAGTTCATCGCGATGCTCTTTACCTCTGGTTTCAACGCTCAGATTGAGCTCCACCTCAGAGATTTGCAACCCGCTGCCGTGACGTGTATGCAGTACCTCGACCACGTTCGCTCGAGCTGCCGCCACCGCTTCCGCAGTGCGGACTAACTGGCCTGGTCTGTCTGGGAGCATCACGGATATGTTGGTGTAGCGGTCAGACGCTGCAAGCCCATGGCTAATCACTCTCTGCAGTAACAGCGGGTCGATGTTCCCGCCAGAGAGCACGATTGCGGTTGTTCCCTTGAGCTTGACTTTGCCCGCCATAACCGCCGCAACGCCGACTACGCCACCTGCTTCAACCACAAGCTTGGAGCGCTCCATGACGGCAAGCATTGCCTTAGCAATCTCATCCTCCGAAACGGTCACAACCTTGTCGACATACTGCTGAATAATCTCAAACGGCAACTTGCCAGGTTTGGCAACAGCAATACCGTCAGCGATGGTTGGGTTCACCTTCACCTCAACCGGCTTGCCGGCTTTAAGCGATGGCGGATATGCCGCTGCAAGCTCAGCCTGAACCGCGAAGACCTTGACCTTTTTGTTTTGAGACTTCGCCTTGAGCTTGGCCGCAAGAGACACCCCAGCCGTTAGGCCACCGCCTCCAAGGCAAACCAGAATGTTGTCAACCTCTGGGAGCTGCTCGAGAATCTCAAGAGCCACTGTTCCCTGGCCGAGAATGATGTCCTCGTGATCAAAGGGCGGGATGAAGACCGCTCCGGTATGAGCCGTGAACTCTTTCGCAGCCGTCAGCGTCTCGTCAAAAATGGACCCACTCAATACGACATTTGCGCCATAGCCCAGGGTGGCCTGATATTTGGGTAAAGATGCCCCAACGGGCATAAAGATGGTGGCTTTGATTCCGAGCTGTTTGGCAGCCAGTGCAACTCCCTGTGCATGATTGCCAGCCGATGCGGCGACAACTCCCCTTCTCTTATCTGCCTCGGAGAGCTGCGAAATCATGTTGTAGGCACCACGCAGCTTGTAAGCACCGGTTCGCTGCAAGTTCTCGCACTTGAACCAGACCTCTGTGCCAGTGAGCTCAGAAAGCCAGTGGCTTTGTAGCATCGGGGTTCGAATCGCCACACCGTTTACATTCTCGAGAGTCGAGTAAAAATCATCGAGCGTGGGTAGTTTGTGCGGCATCAGCGGACCTTCATTCTCACGGTGTGTGAAAGTCTAGCGATTTAGAAGCTCGAACCTATCTGGCGCAAACGCTCTATGCGCTTAGGAATTGGAGGATGAGTCGAGAAAACACGCTCTACAAACCCAGGCTTCACAGGGTCTGAGATGTACATATGTGCCATGGAGCTATTGACCTTTTGCATAGGTCGTCCATACTCACCTAGCTTTTGGAGGGCGGATGCCAAGCCATCCGGATAGCGCGTCATCTCTGCGCCAGATGCGTCTGCAAGGTATTCACGCTGTCTTGAAATCGCTGCAGAAACAATCGGTCCAATTAGGGCGGCAATAATCCAACCGACAACACCGACCAATATCAATACGATCTGGAGTTGTCCCGCGTTGTTGTTGTCTCTCGAGCCGGCAAATCCCGAATACCAAGCCATACGAATGGCAAAATCAGCGAGTAACCCCACTGCAGAAACTAGCCCGAAGACGATTGTTGAAACTCTAATGTCGTAGTTCTTAACGTGACCAAGTTCGTGGGCCATAACTCCTTGGAGCTCTTTGTCATCCATGATGTCAAGTAGTCCAGTGGTGGCAGCAACCACGGCGTTCTTGGGGTCACGTCCGGTCGCAAAGGCGTTGGGGGCTGGGTCATTGATGATGTAAACCTTGGGCATTGGCATGCCCTGAGAGATGCTGAGGTTTTCGACAATGTTCCAAAGCCTTGGATTATCGCGTTTCTCAATCTGATAAGCACCGCTCATCGCGATCGCCATAGACGAAGCTAAGAAATACTGAAAAAGCGCGTAACCAAAAACGAACAAGATTATCCAGATGGCACTCGAGCCATTTCCACTGGCTTGACCCCACCAAAACGAAAGTCCGCCGAGCAAGAGAACGAATCCCGAAATAATCAGGATTGTGTTTCGCTTGTTGGCAGCTATCGCCGAATACAAATGTGACTCCTAGAACTTAACCTGTGGCGGCTCTTCTATTGCAGCGCGGTCATCTACCTCAAAGAATTCGCGCTCTGTAAAGCCAAGAGACTTTGCAAACAGGTTGTTTGGGAACTGTTCGATCTTTGTGTTCAACTCTCGCACTCCTCCATTGAAGAAGCGGCGCGCTGCCATGACCTTGTCCTCGGTGTCAGTGAGTTCGCGCTGCAGCTCCAGGAAGTTCTGGTTCGCCACTAGCTGTGGGTAGGCTTCAGAAACTGCGAACAGGCTTTTCAGCGCACCCTGAAGCATGTTCTCAGCCGCAGCTGCTTGGGCTGGGTGCTCCAAAGACTCCGGGGACACAGTTGCGGCACGAGCCCGAGTAACACTTTCAAATACTTCTTTTTCGTGACTTGCGTAGGCACGAACAGTCTCAATCAGGTTGGGAATTAAGTCAGCTCTGCGCTTGAGCTGAATGGTGATGTCACTCCATGCTTCATCGACCCGGACCTTCAGTGCGACAAGACCGTTGTATGTAACACAAAGGTAAATACCAATGAGAGCTGCGACCACCAAAATGACCAAAAAGATTTCCATGTTGCTCCTAGTTAGGATCCCTCAACATTATGGCCCCGAACTGGTCACTAGCTGTGCAACAGCAGTGAGATTGCGGTGCCCCGAGTCGGACTCGAACCGACACTGTGACGATTTTAAGTCGTCTGCCTCTGCCATTGGGCTATCGGGGCAAAGCTAAAGGCCTGGGAAAACCCAGGCCCGAAGCTTTGGTAAAACTACTTACCAGGCTTGGTTGCCCAGGTTGAGAAGAATAATCGTGGGTTACGAATCTGTTCAATGGAAACTAAATCACGACCGAGAACTAGGTTCCAGAACCATCCGGCCACAACCCTGATCTTGCGCTCCCAGGTAGGCATTGCCAGTCCGTGGTAGCCACGGTGCATTACCCATGCAACGAAGCCAGTGATCCCGATCTTTCCAGACTGGAAGGCTCCGACTCCGATGCCAAGGCCAGCTACAGCGCCTAGGTTTTTGTGGAAGTACTCGCGCGGTGCTTCGCCGCGCAGAGCGCCAACTATGTTTTTGGCCAAAAGTTTTGCCTGACGCACTGCGTGCTGAGCGTTGGGAACGCAGTAGCCCCCTACTCCACCACCTGATAGGTCGGGCACAGCAGAAACATCTCCCGCAGTCCAAGCCCCCGGCAATACCTTCTCACCGTCAACAATCTGGAGCTTGGCATTTGCGGAAATGCGGAACCTGGCATCAAGTGGGAAGTCGCAGTTCTTGGCAACTGGAGCGGCTGCAACACCAGCAGTCCAGATGATTAGACCTGACTCAAAACTCTCTCCTGTGGACAGCTTGCAGAGTCCGCCCTCAGCGCTCTCAAGCTGGGTGTTTAGGTGAACCTTCGCACCGCGCTTCTCTAGGTTGTCTACAACCCAATTTGCAGTCTTCTCCGAGACCTCAGGCATGATTCGGCCCATGGCCTCGATCAGGTGGAAACGAACATCCTCAAACTTGATCTCTGGATACTGGCGCAACAGGTAGGTAGCTGTCGAGCGAAGCTCGGCATATGTCTCGATGCCAGCAAAACCACCACCAACAACCACTACCGTCAGCAAGCGGTCCCTCGCTGGGCCCGCAGGCAGAGCCGCGGCTCGCTCGAAGTTTCCAACTAGTCGGTTTCTAACCTCGACAGCTTCCTCGATGGTCTTCATTCCGATCGCCTCTTCAGCAACACCCTTGATTGGGAAGGTTCTAGTCACCGCGCCAGCAGTCATTACGATCTGGTCGTATTCAAGAGTTATGGGCTTGCCGCCCTCGATCGCGATGGTTGCCTTGCGAGTCTTGTGTGAAACCTTGGTCATCTTGCCGGAGACCAAGTTTGTCTTCTTCAAGTGCTTGCGGTGAGAGACAACGGCGTGACGAGGCTCAATGTGACCCGCGGCCACCTCAGGCAAAAATGGCTGGTAGGTCATGTATGGCAGTGGGTCAACCAAAGTCACCTCGGCCTCATTCTTACCAAGCAGCTTCTCAAGCTTCCAAGCTGTGTAGAAGCCCGCGTAGCCACCTCCAATGATCAGAATGCGCTCTGGTTTTTTGGGGCTCAAAATTTCTGCTGCTATTGAAGTTGGTGTGCGGGACTGTTTGGTCACTTCG
>CAYTOH010000005.1:0-20922 GCA_964439375.1 uncultured Aquiluna sp. | reverse complement strand
TCGGCGAGAATCAAATCCAACCTGGTGCGATCACTTTTCTCACCAGACTCAGCGTAGAGCTTGTGGTAAGCCTCGAGCCTGAGCCGCTCGGAATCCACGTATGAGGCAGGAATATGAGCATCAACCGGCAACTCAAGTTTTAGCTCCGCGGGAGATGAGATTGTCTCCCCCTTAAACTCGGCAACCGCCTCACCAATCATCCTCAGGTAAAGATCAAAACCGACTCCCGCTATGTGACCAGACTGCTCACCACCCAATAGGTTTCCGGCTCCCCTTATTTCAAGGTCCTTCATGGCAACCTGCATGCCGCTGCCAAGCTCGTTATTGGTTGCAATGGTTGCGAGTCGATCATGGGCGGTTTCACTCAGTGTCTTTGACGGGTCATAGAAGAAATAGGCATAGCCGCGCTCACGCGAACGACCAACGCGGCCACGGATTTGGTGCAACTGGCTCAGGCCGTAAGCCTCTGCTCGATCCACAATCAATGTGTTGGCATTTGGGATGTCAATGCCAGTTTCGATGATCGTGGTGGAGACTAAAACATCAAATTTGCGCTCCCAGAAGTCCACTACAACCTGCTCCAGCTGGGCCTCAGGCATTTGTCCGTGAGCCACTGCGATTCGAGCCTCAGGGACCAACTTCGCTATGTCGGCCGCGACCTTATCAATGGTCGCGACGCGATTGTGAACGAAGAACACCTGCCCCTCCCTGATCAACTCTCTGCGAATGGCCGCAGCGACCTGAGCCTCAGAGAATGCCCCGATATAGGTGAGAATTGGGTGCCGCTCCTCAGGAGGGGTTGCAAGAGTCGACATCTCCCTAATACCCGTCACCGCCATTTCAAGGGTTCGTGGAATAGGCGTTGCGCTCATGGCTAACACGTCAACGTTGTGCTTGAGCTCTTTCAACTTTTCTTTGTGCTCAACCCCGAAACGCTGCTCTTCGTCGATTATCACCAGCCCAAGGTCTTTGAACTTGATTGATCCGGCAAGCAATCTGTGGGTGCCGATCACCTAGTCAACACCACCTGTCTCCAGGCCACGAATTGTTTCCTTTGACTCGCTGGCCGACTGGAAACGAGAGAGTGGTTTCTCGGTTATTGGAAAGCCCTTGTAGCGCTCCTGGAATGTCTCTAAGTGCTGACGCACCAACAGTGTGGTGGGAACCAGCATGACAACCTGTTTGCCATCCTGAATTGACTTGAACGCAGCCCTTACGGCAACCTCGGTTTTGCCATAACCAACATCCCCTGCGAGCAATCGATCCATGGGAATCGGCTTCTCCATGTCTCGATTGACTTCTTCGTTTGTTGTGTGCTGATCAGGGGTCTCCTGGAAAGTGAAGGCCTCTTCGAGCTCATGTTGCCAAGGAGTATCTGGACCAAAGGCGTGACCCTTGCTCTTCATTCGAGCCGAGTAAAGCTTGACCAAATCAACCGCAATCTTTCGAACCGCTTTTCTCGCATTACCTTTTGCGCGAGCCCAGTCCGTGCCGCCCATTTTTGAAAGCACTGGTGCTTCACCGCCCACATACCTCGTGAGCATGTCCAGTTGATCGGTTGGAACAAAAAGAGAATCGCCTGGATAGCCGCGCTTTGAGGGCGCGTATTCAATAACTAGATACTCGCGCGCGTGCTGCCGCTTCCCAACTCCGTTGGAACGCTGCACCAACTCCTTGAATCTGCCAATGCCGTGAATCTCATGCACGACATAATCGCCCTGCTTGAGCGCTAAAGGGTCGACTTGCTGTCCCCTGCGCCGAGCCAACTTTCGCTGGGAGGGCGCAACATAGCTCGACGCAGAGCCAAAGAACTCTCCCTCAGTCAGTACCAGAAGCTTTTGTTCGGCGAGGGCAAACCCATGACTGAGGCTTCCCACCACCACCGTGATGTGATCGCGGGAAGGATTGCCGAGTGCCTCGGTCAAGATCACCGGCAGCTGAGCTTGCTGAAGAATTTCGACGATTCGCTCTGCCGTGCCATGGCCCTGAGCGGTAACAACGATTGACTGGCCCGATTTCTGCTGATCAGCTAGCCATTCCAGAAGCTCCTCGGGGGTAAACCTTGGAATCTCCCTCAGGCCTAGTTCAAGCGAAGCCTCAGTGCTCAAAGCAGTCAGCGCAAGTTTTGACTGGCTAACAAGATCGAGCAGTTGGCTCAACTCATAAAATCCGCCTGCAGCCAAATCTATTGGGGCTTGTGATCCAGAGATGGCTGCATCCCAGGCGGCATGCAAGAACTCCTGATTGGTTTGAACCAAACTCTCCGCTCTTACCGCGAGTTTCTCTGGGTCAACCAGAATCACCCGAGCTGACTTGGAAAGATAATCGGTGACTGGCCCTAACTTTGGCACCAAAACAGGAGCGAGCGACTCCATGCCCTCGGCAGGGATGCCGTTGGAAATCTTTTCCAGCATTTCGCGAAGGTTTGGAAACTCGGCTGCCATTTCCCGAGCTCGTTGCGCCACGCTAGGAGTGATCAGAAGCTCTCTAGCCGCATACATCTCGACGCGATTGACATTGCTTGGGATAGAGCGTTGATCAGCGACCGAAAACTCCCTGATGTCCTCAAGCTCATCTCCAAAGAATTCAAGCCGCAGTGCATGCTCACTGGTCGTTGGAAACACATCCAGGATCCCGCCGCGAATA
The DNA here is from genome assembly GCA_964439375.1 of uncultured Aquiluna sp. Classification (GTDB taxonomy): domain Bacteria; phylum Actinomycetota; class Actinomycetes; order Actinomycetales; family Microbacteriaceae; genus Aquiluna. Next base: position 18,276 of record CAYTOH010000005.1, on the reverse strand, counting down.
GCGAACTCACCCCTGCGAGTGACCATATCTACTCGCTCATATGCCAACTCGATCAACTTCAGCGCAAGCTCTGGCAAGAGATAGTCTTTGCCGCGCTCCAGGGTGAAGGGTGGGTGATCTTCAAGGCCGCCGATTACCGGCTGCAAAGCTGCCCTGACGGAGATCAAAACCACTACCGGATGATCAACTCCCGATCGAATCTCATGCATGCGATGTAGAGCTTTGAGCCTACGACCGATCGTTTCTGCAGAAGGTGAGAGGCGCTCGTGTGGCAAAGTTTCCCAAGAGGGCAGCGAGATTACTTCAACTTCACTAGCAAGCTCCGCCAAAGACTCCATAACTTCATCCGCTTGCCTTGAGCTAGGGACTATAACCAGGTTAACCCCGCCCAACTGGGCGAGGGCAGCGATGGCAATCGGATGGGTATTGGATGGGGCAAACAGCTCCGCTGGTAAAGCCTTTGAGCCCTGCAGAAAAGTAAACGGGCGCGACTGACCCACAAACTTAATCAGCGGACGGAGGGTCACTTAGTCAAGTTTAGGTGCAACCAGCTCTTCAACTTTGTCAGCAGCCAGTGCAATCAAGACATCGAGCTCTTTGCGCTCGAGAGTTGAGAAGTTCTGTAAAACAAAATCACTGACTTCCATTTGACCCGGGGGTCTACCGATACCAAAACGGATTCGGTGAAAGTCATTGCTGAGCTTCGCGATGATGTCTCGCAAGCCGTTGTGTCCGGCATGGCCGCCCGAGAACTTGGTTCGGATATCGCCAAAAGGAATGTCTAGCTCATCGTGAACCACAATTAGCTGTTCTGGCTCCAGTGAAAAGAATTTGGCGAGTGCGGCAACCGCGGTGCCTGAGGTATTCATGTAGCCGTTGGGCTTTGCCAAGACGACTTTCGAGGTCCTTATCCTTCCCTCCGCTAGAAGGGAGGAAGTCTTGTGGGACTGGTAAGTGGCCCCCATACGCCTAGCCAGCTCGTCTAAAACCATTTGCCCGACGTTGTGGCGGTTGTGCTGATAGTTGGGCCCGGGGTTCCCAAGCCCAACTATCAAATACAACTCTTTACTCAGCAGCTGGAGCTACCTCTGCTGCGCCAGCCTTGGTCTCAACCACGCTTGCAACTAGCTCGTTCGCTGGAAGCTCCATCTTCACGCCCGCTGGCAAGGTGATGTCCTTGGCGGTGTAGTGGTGGCCAGCTGGGGCCTCCTTGGAGATGTGTAGCTCAACGAACTCTGGCACGTGGGTGGCTTCGGCCTCAAGGCTCACGGTCTTGTGCTCGACATCAACTACGGTTCCGCTCATTGGCTCGCCGATTACGTGAACAGGAACCTCAACGTGGACCTTCTCGCCCTTGACAACCTCAACAAGGTCAACGTGCTCAATAACCTGAGTCACTGGGTCCTTGGAGGCCATCTTCACTAGAACTAGCTCCTTCTTCCCGGCAAGATCAAGCTCGAGCAGAGCATTCTTGTGGCGAAGCGCTAGGCGAATCTCGTGTGCTGGAAGTGAAATGTGGCGAGTTGCATTGCCGTGGCCGTAGATAACGGCTGGGGTCTGACCTGCTGCACGTAGCTTGCGGGCTGCGCCCTTGCCAAAGCTTTCGCGGAGAGTTGCAACCATCTTGATCTCGGACATCTTTTTCCTCTTTTGGTCGTGGCGAGGAAAAGGACCCCGTCGATTACGGACACCTTGGTGCCCCTCGCCGCTGCTTGCTAAACCCTAGCGGATTTGAATCTTCCGCGCTAGCTCTTAGGCGTGACCGGGGAAAAGTGAGTTCACTGAATCATCGTAGAAGACCGCTGCAATTGCTTTGGCAATTAAAGGAGCAATCGAAAGCACAGTCAACGAAGCAAACTCTTTGTCCGGGGTGATTGGCAGCGTGTTCGTTACAACGACCGAGTCAATAACCGGGTCGCTCAACCTTTCAACGGCTGGGTGGGAGAAAACGCCGTGGGTTGCAGCAACAATCACCTTGCGAGCACCATTTGCCTTCAGAGCTTTAGCCGCAGCCAAAATCGTGCCTCCGGTGTCGATCATGTCGTCAACCAAGATGCAGTCGCGGCCAGATACCTCGCCAACAATCTCGTTTACCTGGACCTGATTTGGCTTGTCCGGGTCGCGGCGCTTATGAACAATGGCAAGCGGAGTGCCAAGCCTGTCTGCCCAGATGTCGGCCACTCGAACTCGACCCGAGTCAGGCGAGACAACAGTCAGATTGTCCGTTCCAAAAGTTTCTGCGATGTGGTCAGCAAGCATTGGCAGGGCCCAGAGGTGGTCTACCGGCCCGTCAAAGAAACCCTGGATCTGCGGGGTGTGAAGGTCGACTGACATCAGCCGGTCGGCTCCGGCTGCCTTGAATAGGTCGGCCATCAGTCGCGCCGAGATAGGTTCGCGACCCTTGTGCTTTTTGTCTTGTCGGGCGTATGGAAAGAAAGGAGAGACAACGGTGATTCGTTTGGCACTGGCGCGTTTCATGGCGTCTACCATCAAAAGCTGCTCCATAATCCAGTGGTTTATAGGCTGCGGATGAGACTGAATGATAAAAGCATCTACGCCGCGAACACTTCGTTCGTAGCGCACGAAAGTTTCACCATTTGCAAAGTCATAAGCAGTGGTTGGCACAACTTCAGTACCGAGAATGTCCGCTACCTCTTGAGCAAGTGGCTGGTGGGCTCGCCCTGAGGCGATGACTAGTGTCTTGCTGGCGGACTTCTCGATTGCCATCGCTACTCCGTATCGGTTGCTGCCCGGGCTGACTCCGAACCTGGTCGGTTCTCGAGCACCCATCCAGCTAGGTTCTTTTGGGGCGTTAGGTTCAATGCTAGCGCTCCAGGCTCGACGTCTCGACGGATAGTGGAACCTGCTGCGGTGTAAGCCCCGGATCCAATCTTGACTGGGGCGACAAAGACATTGCCGGAACCAGTTCTGGCATGCGCACCAACCTCGGTGCGATGCTTGTTAACTCCGTCATAGTTGGCAAAAATTGTTCCCGCACCTATGTTGCTACCCTCGCCAATTGAGGCATCCCCTACATAACTCAGGTGAGGCACCTTCGCTCCGTCACCGATCTGAGCATTCTTGGTTTAGACAAATGCTCCGATTTTGCCCTTTTCGCCCAGCTCGGTACCCGGGCGAATAAAGGCAAAGGGACCAACGCTCGCTCCGGTGTGGATTTTTGCAGAGGTGACATCAGATCTTGAGATCTTCACACCCTCCCCCGCTACAACATCGGTCAGAGTTGAGTCTGGGCCAATAACCGATCCGGTTCCAATTTGTGTCAAGCCCTGCAGCCTCACCGATGGCAGCAAGGTCACATCCTTGGCCAATGAGACGGTGACGTCAATCCAGGTGCTCTGGGGTTCGGTAATGGTTACGCCCGCCAACTGCCAGGCCCTAACAATTCGACGATTTAGTTCAGCCCCAACCTCAGAAAGCTGGACTCTGTCGTTTATACCCGCGACCAGCCAGTTGTCTGTAATTTGGTGAGCGGAAACACGCTCCCCAGAAGAAATCAACAGACCAATCACATCGGTCAAATACTTCTCACCCTGCGCGTTTTGGGTGGTGACCTTCTCAAGCGCCAGCGATAACTTGGCAGCGTTGAAGACATAGACCCCCGCGTTCACCTCTTGAATCAAGCGCTCTTCTTCAGTGGCGTCCTTTTGCTCCACGATGCCAATCAGTTCGCCGCGGTCTCTAACAATGCGACCGTAGCCTGTTGGGTTTTCCAGCACGGTCGAAACCAGCGTCCCAGCATTGCCGCGCGACCTGTGAAGATCGACTAGTTCGGAGATGCTTTGAACATCCAGCAGCGGAACATCTCCTGAAAGGACAACTACATCACCATCGAAGCCACCTAGTTGGCTAAGCGCAGCTTCCACCGCTCTGCCAGTGCCCGGAATGTCATCCTGAAGCGCAATCTCAACCCCAGGGTAAAGAGCGTGAACATATTCGGAGATCCGCTCACGCTCGTGACGCAAAACGCAAACGACTCGCTCGGCGGAGATTGAGTTTGCGGTTGACAGCACGTGACCCAAAAGCTCAAGGCCAGCGATTTTGTGAAGGACTTTAGGGGTGGCTGATTTCATTCTGGTGCCCTCGCCTGCGGCGAGCACCACTGCAGCTAGATTGCTCATAGCCCCTCCTTGCTAGCTCCGCCCATAGGATTCGAACCTATACCGGACGCCTCCAAAGGGCGCCGTGCTGCCGTTACACCAGAGCGGAACAAGACCCCATCGAGCCTCGGTTGTATAGTCTGCCAGAAGCTTGGGGTTTAGCCCTCAAGTTTTGTTGAAGTCTCGAGCCAAAGGTCCTCGTTTTTAGCTAACTCATCCCTGAGCCCCTGCTGCCTAGTGCTCAGCGATGCGAGGCGCTCATAATCGGATGGGTCGATTGCCAAAAACTCATTGTTGAGGTTTTCAAGTTCGGCCTTAGCCTTCTGGATTGCCCTTTCGAGTCGCCCCAGTTCTTTTTCAAGGTTGCGCTTTTCAGCACCCGTAAGGCCCGTTGGCGCAGCTGACTTGGGCTGCTCGGGCTCCACCTTCATCGCTTTTCTAAGCTCAAGAAACTGATCAATTCCGCGAGTCAGGTGCCTCACTTTGCCATCACCCAAAATGGCATACTGCTGGTCGGTTACTCGCTCAAGGAGATACCGGTCGTGGGAGACGACGATCATGGTTCCGGGCCAGGTGTCCAACAGGTCCTCCATGGCCGCCAACATATCGGTGTCCAGATCATTGGTTGGCTCGTCAAGAATCAAGACATTCGGTTCAGTGAACAGAAGCCTAAGTAGTTGAAATCTTCTGCGCTGCCCGCCCGAGAGGTCCCTAATTGGAGTCTGAAGTTGTGCTGAATCAAAGCCAAGCTGTTCAACTAGCTGACCTGTGCCAATTTCCTTCTTTCCAACTAGGAAGGTGGTTTTTTCGCGCTTAATCATTTGGAAGATGCGGTCATCCCCAAATTCATCGAGCTCGCGAATGTCCTGGCTCAGCGTTGCAAACTTGACCGTTTTCCCGACCTTGATTCGACCCTTGCTGGGGGCTAAGGAACCTGTGATTAGGCCGATCAGTGTGGTCTTACCAGCGCCATTCGCTCCCACCAGCCCGATTCGATCGCCAGGCCCCAGGCGAAGAGTTATGTCATTAAAAATTTGTCGGCCATCAGGGGTTTGATAGCTGACATCTTCAATATCCACTACGTCTTTGCCGAGCCTTGTGGTTGCAAGTTTTGACAGCTCCAGCGAATCTCTAGGTGGTGGCTCGTTGGCAATTAGCTCCAGGGCAGCATCAATTCGAAACTTTGGTTTTGCAGTTCTCGCGGGTGCCCCTCTACCAAGCCAAGCCAGCTCTTTGCGAAGTAGATTTTGCCTTCTCGCCTCACTAGAAGCTGCCTGTCGATTGCGCTCCGCTCGTTGCTGGACATAAGCGGCATAGCCGCCCTCGAACGGCTCAATCTTTCCTCCGTAAACCTCCCAGGTGAGATTGCAAACCGCGTCCAGGAACCAGCGGTCGTGGGTTACAACCAGCAGGCCGCCTGTTCCCTTGGCCCACCTTCCCCTGAGATGCTCCGCAAGCCACGCAACGCCCTCAACATCCAGGTGGTTTGTGGGCTCATCAAGCATCACAACGTCATACTCACCAGCTAGCAAAGCTGCGAGGGCCACCCTGCGACGTTGCCCGCCCGAAAGAGAGCCAACCAGCTGTGTCCAGTCGAGATCCCCTAGGAGACCAGCTAGAACATCACGGATCTTTGCATCTGAAGCCCACTCATACTCAGGCCGATCGCCAACTACGGCCTGAGCAATAGAAATGTCATCGGCGATCTTGTCAGTTTGAGTCAGGTATCCAATCCTCAAATCACCGCGCCAGGTGACTCGGCCCGAGTCGGGTTCCAGTTGTTTCGACAGAATCTTTAGCAGGGTCGACTTGCCATCGCCATTTCTACCAACCACCCCAACCCGATCGCCTTCGTTGAGGCCGACGGTTATGGATGAGAAAACCTCCTTGGTTGGAAATTCGAGAACGATTTGTTCAGCGCCAAGTAGGTGAGCCACTAGCTAAGCCTCGCCCCAAGGTTGCTGGTTCGGGTAACAATCGCTCTGCGACCCAAAGCCTTGGCAAGTTCGCACCCCGCTAAGGCTTTTGCATACGAACTCGAGTAAAACCAAATAGTGGGTCCTGAGCCTGAGAGATAGCCGCCCGAAAGCCCTAGGTTGAGCTCCATAATTTGAGCCAGCTCTGGTCGAAGTGACAAAGCAGCGGGCAAAAGAGAGTTGGTCCCAATTAGGTCCTGGTAGTACTCGGCAAGATTCTCATCTACTCGATCACCTTCGGGGACGTTTTGATCAAAGGCTTCAAACACACTCTTGGTCGACAGCCCAAACTCAGAAAACACTAAAACAACAAAAAGCTCGGGTTGTGGTGGGAGCGCGGTTAGCTCAGTCCCTGTCCCTCTGCCAAATGCCGTTCCGCCAATGAGGGCGAAAGGAACATCGGATCCAATCTGAGCGCCAACTTCAATAAGGTCATGCAACTCAAGTCCCAGACCCCAGGCCCGATTGAGAGCGACTAGGGCTGCCGCGGCATCTGCGCTGCCACCCGCCATACCACCTGCATCCGGCACCTGCTTCTCAATGACAAATCTCATTGGTTGAACTTCGCTGATTCCAGCGTGACTTGCCAAAGCGTGCGCTGCTGCTATGACAATGTTGTCGCTGCCGGTGGGAACAAGTTCAATTCCTGGAACTGACCCTGTTACCTCAATAGACCACGAGTTGTTTGGTTCAACAGACACCTTCTCCTGGAGCGCCAGCGCTTGGTAAATGCTTGCCACATCGTGGTATCCATCGGGTCGCAGGGGTCCAACCTGAAAAACCAAATTGATCTTGCCTTGGGCCACCGCGCTAATCACTTGGCGCTCGCAATCGCAATGAACTCGTCGAGTGTCAACTGCTCTCCTCTGGCTTGCGGACTGACTCCCGCCCGGTTCAACATTTCTTCAGCCAGCTGCGCGGAGCCTGCGTAACCGGCCAGGGCTTGGCGAAGAGTCTTTCTGCGCTGCAGAAATGCCTGATCGATGGCGTCAAAAACGCTGGCTCTCAAAGCTTGGTCACGATGGGCAGAAGTGTCAAAAAACACCAAGGCCGAATCCACCCCTGGCACCGGCCAGAAGATGCTTCTAGCGACGTTCCCCGCCAGTCGAGCGTTTCCATACCAAGCCAATTTCAGACTAGGGACGCCGTAGTCTTTTGAGCCTGGGGCGGCGGCGAGTCTATGCGCTACTTCTGCCTGCACCATCACTAGACCTTTGTTGATGCTTGGGAAAGTTTCCAAGAAGTGCAGGAGCACAGGCACTGAGATGTTGTAGGGCAAGTTTGCAACCAGTGCCGTGGGATCTCCGGGCAACTGCTTGACGCGCAGGGCGTCTGCGACCACTAGCTCTAGCTTTCCCAAAGGGGAGTGCTTGGCCACCGTGCTCGGGAGTTCAGATGCGAGATTAGCGTCAACCTCGACCGCAATAACCCTGGGAACTTGGGACAGGATGCCCAAAGTTAGTGAACCAAGTCCCGGTCCAATTTCGACAACCAAATCGGATGGCTCCAGATGTGCCTGAGCAACAATTCGGTGAATCGTGTTGGGGTCAATCACAAAGTTCTGCCCCAGCTTTTTTGTCGGCCTGACACCAAGTTTTTCCGCTAGCTCTCGAATCTCTGCGGCTCCCAGCATCTAGCTCAACCCCTCAGACCAAAGCCCATAGACACGCTCGGTGTTTTGGTTTAACTGTTGCGCAGTTCTCGTCACATCCCACTCAAGAAGGTTTGCGATGTAACGGAGAGTGTGTGGGACCAAATAGGGGGCATTTGGCCTTCCTCGAAGAGGCTCTGGCGTTAGAAATGGTGCATCAGTTTCGATCAGCAAAAGCTCCGGCGACACTGAAACCAAGGCATCACGCAAATGTTGGTTTTTCTTGAAAGTGATGTTGCCAGCGAAAGAGAGATACCAGCCGTTCTCCTGGCAGATTTGTGCCAACTCGACATCGCCAGAAAAGCAGTGAAAAACAACTCGATCTGGAGCACCCACTCGCTTGAGCGTCGCAACCACATTCTCATGCGCTTCGCGGTCGTGGATCATTAGAGCAATGTCGTTCTCTTTGGCAATTGCTATGTGTTGCTCGAAGGAGTGAGCCTGGGCTTCAAGCTCCGCCTGCCCCTGAGTCCTGAAGAAATCAAGCCCAGTTTCACCAATCGAGCGAACTCGAGGCAGGGTTGCGAGCTCTGCAATCGTAGCGATGGCATCGTCCAGCTCCTGGCGGGTTGAATACAGAGGAGCTTCATTTGGATGCAGGGCTACCGCTGCCAGCAGCATGGGTTCTTTGGCCGCGACTTCCGCACTCCAGATTGAACTTTCGAGCTTTACTCCCACCTGGACAGCTCCGAGCATGCCAACGGCCCGCATGGCATCGATGTGCTCAGGCAAGCTCATTGGAACCTCGCAGTCGGCGATTTCCAGATGAGTGTGCTTAACGTAGGTGCCTAGTTCCAGGGGTTCGGGCAACTCCGGATAGTGGGCAGGTTTTGAGCCGTCATAGCTGGCTCGGGTGCGAATCGGTTCGCTCATTGTTCCTCAACGCGAGGAAACAGCGGCTCTAGATCTGCAAGCTTTGTGCCGACAGAAAGCTGACCCCAATTTGCTGCGTCAGAAATCTTCTGGGTTGAAAGTTCTACCCCCGGAGCTATTGCGGCAAATAGTTTCTTGGTGGCTTTTGGCATCACCGGAGCTAGTAGCACCGACAGCACTCGAAGACCCTCACACGCCGTATTCAAAACAGTTGCAAGTCGATCCCGGTTTGCCTCGTCCTTGGCCAACACCCAGGGCTCTTGGGATGTGATGTATCCGTTTAGCTCATCAACCAGGGTCCATGTCTTCGAGATTGCCTCATGAATCAAAACCTTGTCGATTGCCGCCTCCGCGCCCGACACTGCCTCAGCGGCCACGGCAATCACCGATCTATCGGCTTCGGTTAGCTCTTTTGCTGCCGGAAGAGAGCCATCGAAGTATCTATTGACCATAGCAATGGTTCGAGAGGCCAAGTTGCCGAAGCCATTCGCCAACTCAGCGTGATAGCGGGCGTTCAGGTCCTCCCAGCTGAAAGATCCATCGGAACCAAAACCAATTGCCTTGAGGAAGTAATACCTAAAGGCATCAGAGCCAAAACTGTCAGTGATTTGGTTTGGCGCGATTCCAGTTAGCTTTGACTTTGACATCTTCTCGCCACCAACAAGCAGCCAGCCATGTCCAAAGACTTGCTTAGGAGGCTTGAGCCCTGCGGCCATCAGCATGGCAGGCCAAATCACGGCATGGAAGCGAAGGATGTCTTTTCCAACCACCTGAACATCCGCCGGCCACAACGAGTCAAACTTGGCCTGGTCGCTCCCCCAGCCAATGGCTGTGATGTAGTTCAGCAGTGCGTCAAACCACACGTATGTGATGTGCGAATCATCCCAAGGAATGTCAATTCCCCAGTCAAAGCGCTCCTTGGAGCGGGAAATGGATAGATCACTAAGGCCTGATCGAACAAAAGAAACAACCTCGTTTCTTGCAGACTCAGGCTGAATAAAGGTCGGGTTTGACTCGTAGTGTGCCAATAACCGATCCTGAAACTCGCTTAGCTTGAAGAAGTAGTTGTTCTCGTTTAGCTGCTCGACGGGCTTTGAGTGAATTGCGCACACCTTGACGCCTGCAAACTCACCAGCACCTTCAATTAGATCGCCCTCGTTTTTGTACTCCTCGCAGCCAACGCAGTAGTTACCTTGAAAGGAACCCTGATAGATAAAGCCAGTGTCATGCAGCTTCTGCAAGAATTTCTGAACCGCGACCCTGTGACGCTCCTCGGTGGTGCGAATGAAGTCCTGATTATCAATGTCAATGGTTTCAAGTAGCGGTAGCCACGATTCAGTGACCAACTTGTCAGTCCAGCTCTTTGGATCAGAATTGTTACCCAGCGCGGTGCGCAGCACCTTCTCGCCATGTTCGTCAGTACCGGTGAGCAAAAATGCATTTTCGCCACGTTGGCGGTGCCAGCGTGTCAACACATCCGAGGCGACCTCGGTGTAAGCGTGCCCGATGTGCGGCGCATCATTCACATAGAAGATGGGCGTAGTTACATAAAAGGACTTGGACACCTGAGATATCTTAGGGTTTTAGCTTCAATGCGGCGGAGTAAATTGCACTTGAAGATGCCCCAAACTGCCCTGCAAGCTCCGAACATGCCTCTTTGAGCCTGATTCCACTGAGGACCATCTCGTTGGCTTTTTGCGCCAACTGATCAATGTCGTACTTGGCAGGATCTGCCCCTCTAATCACAAGCACCATCTCACCCTTGGGCTCTGACCTGGCCCACTCAATTAGCTGCCTTAGAGTTCCTCGCTCGGTGTGCTCAAACTTCTTCGTGAGCTCCCTTGAGACACTTGCCAATCGGTCGGGGCCGAGCACAGCCGCTGCATCCTCGAGTGAATCAAGAATGCGATGCGGTGCCTCGAAGAAGATCATGGTGCGCTGCTCCTGCAGCAGCGACTCGAAGTGCGCCTTTCGCTCCCCTGACTTTCTCGGGAGAAAACCTTCAAAACAGAATTTATCGGTCGGCAATCCCGAGACTGCGAGCGCCGTAATCACGGCGCTTGCTCCAGGAATTGAGATGATCTCGACGTTTTGATTTGCGGCCTCGCGAACCAGCAAAAAGCCAGGGTCCGAAATGGTTGGCATACCGGCGTCACTCACCACCAGAACATCACTCACTAGCGCGATATCGATTAGTTGTTGAAGTCGATCGAGCTCATTGTGCTCGTGCAGGCTATAGAGCTTCGCGTGCAACTTGATGCCAAGTGCTCCGCAGAGCTGCTTTAGGGTGCGGGTGTCTTCAGCCGCTATGTGGCCTGCGCTTGCTAGCGCATCTCGCAACCTGGGGGATGCATCAGAGAGGTTTCCAATTGGGGTGGCAGCGAGAATCAACACGCTATGCAAACTAGCATCTAACTGTGATCAAAGCGCTTTCCAACCTCCTGTCAAGATTTGCGCTTTCCAAGCACTTCTTGTTCTTCGGGACGCTTTTCGCAACCGCCCTCGGGGCACTGCTTCGGTTTGGAAATCTTGCCAGCCCTAAGGCTTTGGTTTTTGACGAGACTTATTACGTCAAAGATGCCTGGACTCTGGGCCAGACCGGAGCGGAACGAAAATGGCCAGAGGGTTTCAATCCCAGCTTCGAAGCCGGTGATTACGCCGGTTACCTAGCGGATGCCGCCTATGTTGTTCACCCGCCGGTTGGTAAGTGGGTTATTTATCTTGGGATGCAGCTTTTTGGAGCCGACTCGTCCTTTGGTTGGCGTTTCTCTGTTGCACTACTGGGAACCCTTGCCATCCCGCTGTTGATATGGGTGGCTCGACTGATATTGAAGTCCAAGCGGTTTGCAGTCTTAGCCGGTCTATTTCTTGCTATCGAAGGGCAATCGGTAGTGATGTCCAGAACAAGTGTGCTGGATGGAATCTTGGCCTTCTTTGTTTTGCTTGGCTTTTTGTTTTTCGTGCTGGACCAGCAGAGTTGGGCGAGAAAACTGGCTAGAGGAGCGAGCCTAGGCTTCCGGCCATGGCTACTCATGAGCGCTGTCGCTTTGGGTTTGGCAGCTGGAACTAAGTGGTCGGGCCTTTACTTTTTGGCGGCTTTTGGAATCTTTAGCGTTCTAAGTGACTCAGTCCTGCGCTCTCGGAGTGGCAGAAATGCTTGGGCCTCAATCGGCCAAGGGGCCGTCAACGCCGTGACAATGATCCCCGCGGCTGCAGCTACATATGTTTTTTCGTGGTCTGGCTGGATTCTAGGAGACTCAGGTTGGGGAAGGAACGATCGATCAACCTGGTGGGAGTCGCTCTGGGCATATCACCAAAATGCCTTCAGCTTCCACACTGGCCTGAGCACACCGCACCCATACTCTTCAAATGCACTCGAGTGGCTTCTATCGCTGCGCCCAACTGCCTTTTACTTCGTGAGGGAAGATAGCTGCTCAGCAACAGAGGCCTGTACACAAGCCATCACAGCAATCCCGAATCTCGCTGTTTGGCTCGCTGGTCTTGCAGCGACGGCGTGGGCTATCTATCGATTTGTGAGAAAGATTGATCTCACTGCCGGCCTCATCTCGCTTGGCTTTATTGCCGGTTGGGCGCCATGGCTGATTTACCTTGAGCGCACAACTTTCCAGTTCTACACGGTTGTGTTTGTGCCGTTTCTGATCCTGGCTCTGTGCTACGCCCTTCAGCGCTACCTCAAACGTGGTTTTGTTGTTGGCAGGGTCAGTGAGAGGGAGCGATCAATCACGCTGTTGATTGCGCTGGCTATGCTTCTGGGGTTGTACTTCGCGAGCATTTGGATGGGGCTAGAGGTCCCGAACTGGCTCTGGCAGATTCAAATGTGGTTTCCTTTCTGGGTTTAGGTGGTTTAGGTGGCAACAGGTATCGGAGCTCTCAGGGCTTCTCCGAGATCGGTAGTGCTCCTGCTCGCGCAGCTTGTTGCCCGTTTTCCCTTCGGGATGCTGTCGTTGGCATTTATCATCCACATCCAAGACGTCACCGGTTCTTACGCGATAGCGGGCATAGCCCTTGGGGCGCAGACCATTGGGGCTTCAATATCGGGGCCAATTCTGGCCCGCTACATGGCAATCTTTGGTGTTCGTAGGGTTATCGCGATTGCAACTGTTGTAACGACCAGCTCATTCCTATCCATCGGCTTTGTCCCACCAGAACCGTTACTGCTGGTGTTTCTCTCATTGATGGTCGGACTTAGCTCCCCGCCTATTCAGCCTGCAGCCAGAACCATCTACCCGCTAATCACCCCTAAACCCTTGCTCCCTCAGCTTTATTCGCTGGATGCTGCAGCCCAAGAAATCATCTGGGTTATTGGCCCTTTGGTTGCCACGCTGGTTGCCGCCCAGTTCGGCAACATGGCAATGCTCTTCACAATTGCACTGATTCAGGTGTTCGGTTCAATTTGGCTGCTCCTAAACAAATCGGTTGCACAAACCAAGATCCCGCTCTCCAAGACTGCAGTTGGTCGAGTCTTGAAAAACCCCTCTGTGACAGCTGTGACCTTCCTTGGGCTTTTGTTCGTTGGCTCCTTCGCCGGAGTAGAGGTTGGTGCCGTTGCGCTCTTTGATAAAACAGTTGCGGGCCTTATGTTCGCCGTTTTCTCAATCGGCTCTCTAATTGGAGGCTTTCTTTTGGCTCCGCGCATTAAGAGCCGAATGGCGCTGCCTTGGTTTGTGGGACTGACACTGGCCGGCTACACAGCAATCTTGCTAGACCCCGAAAACGCCAGGTGGGTTGGTGCTTGCTTGTTTGTAGCGGGCGTTGGCGTTGCCCCAACCTTGGGCATCTTGGCACTATGGGTCGCACAGGGAACAACTGGCTCTGAAACAGCTGAAGCCTACGGTTGGACTACGACCGGCCAGCTCGTTGGTTTCTCCGCAGGTAGCGCACTGGCGGGAATCTCCATTGAGGCTGTAGCTCCAGCAGCCGCGCTACTGGTTTCGGTAGTGTTCGGAGTCGCTACACTCTTGGCGTCAATCTTTGCCGTTAGGACTATGCGTTCTTAGCCTTGCGAGTTGCCATCAGTGACCACACGGTGGTTACCACCAGAGTCACCAAAATCACTCCCAGGGAAAGACCGGTCTCGATCTCAGGAATTATCTTGACTGGCTGACCGCCGTTGATAAAGCCAAGCTCGTTCTTGTGTAGAGCGTGTACCACCAACTTAAAGCCAATCCAGGCGAGGATGAACGCTAGACCGAGGCCCAAGTACTTCAAGCGCTCCATCAATCCAGAGAGCAAGAAGTACAGCTGACGCAAGCCCAGCAGTGCGAAGGCGTTAGCCACGAAGACGATGTAAGGCTCCTTGGTCAGGCCGTAGATCGCCGGAATGGAATCAAGCGCAAACAGCAGGTCAGTTAGTCCAATAGCGACCATCACCAGCATGAGCGGGGTGAAGTAGCGCTTGCCGTTCTGGATGATGCTCAGCTTGGTGCCGTGATACTCCTCAGTCGTGCGCATGTGGCGCTGCAAGAACTTGATCAGCTTGGAGCCCTCGTACTCATCGACATGGTCGTCGCGGAGGTCTTCGATGGTGTCCTTCAAAATCTTGATCGCGGTGAATAGCAGGAAAGCGCCAAACACGTAGAACGCCCATGAGAAGTTCTCAATAAATGCAGCACCGAGGGCAATGAAAATGCCTCGCATGATCAACGCGATAACGATTCCGACCAGCAGAGCTTCAGACTGAAGCTTCCTCGGAACCTTGAACTGGGTAAAGATCAGCAAAAAGACAAACAGGTTGTCTACCGAGAGTGACTTCTCGGTGATGAATCCAGCGATGTATTCAGATGCGTACTGACCACCCCAGAAATGCGCGATTACAAAGGTGAACAAAAGGGCGAGAGCCACATAAACCGAAGACTGGATTGCAGACTCCTTGAAAGTTGGCTCGTGCGGATTCTTGACCTGGTAAATGAGGTCACCAACAATAACCACTGAAAAAATGCCGATGGTGACGAGCCAGGCCCAAAGCTCTACGTTCACTGAATTTCCATTCTCCGCATCTGGGCGGAATAAACAATCTCGGGTAATTGTAGGACTTACTAGCAAGGGAAGGGCGTAAGCCATGAAAGTTCTGATCTCAGGTGCATCGGGTTTAGTGGGGACAGAACTTACAAAACAACTAAAGGCCCTCGGCCACACACCCCTCCGACTTACCCGTTCAACTCCCAAAAGTGATGATGAGATCTTCTGGAATCCTGCAAAGGGGGACCTTGACCCTTCAGTAATGGAACAGGTGGATGCCGTCGTCAACATGGCGGGCGCCACAACCGGCAAGATTCCCTGGACCAAAAAATACATGGCTGAAATCGTCAGCTCGCGCCTTGACTCCACGAATACTTTGGTTCAAGCAATAAACGCGGCAAGTAACAAACCAAAGGTTCTAGTTTCAGGTTCCGCATCGGGAATCTATGGGGATCGCGGTGATGAGTGGCTCGACGAAGAGAGCTCAAAAGGCGAGGGGTTCTTGTCCGATTTGGCATTTAAATGGGAAGAAGCTGCCAAAAAGGCAGAAACCAGAGTTGTTCTAGTTCGCACGACTCTGGTCATGAGCAAAAAACTAGGCGCATTAGGCAAACTAATGCCCCTGCTCAAACTTGGGATTGCAGGCCCACTTGGCTCAGGAAAACAATGGTGGGCCTGGATTAGCCTTGAAGATCAGGCTCGAGCAATCATCCACCTCATTGAGAACGAGACCTGTTCAGGCCCATACAATCTCACAGCTCCCGAGCCTGCAACGTGCGCCGAGATGATTCATGAGCTCGGTAGGCAGCTACGTCGACCTACGCTACTGCGAGTTCCCGCCTTTGCCATGCGCCTGCTAATCGGCATTGCCGCAGACGAGCTGCTGCTTTGCTCGCAAAAAATGAAATCCCACCGACTCACTTCATCAGGGTTTGAATTCAAACACCCAACTCTGCGTGAGTCAGTGGGATACGTGTTGAGCTAACTACTTCTTCGCGGCTGGCTTTTTGGCAGCAGGCTTAGCCGCAGTGGTCTTTGCAACTGGCTTCTTAGCCGCAGGCTTCTTTGCAGCTGGCTTTGCTGCAGTGGTCTTAGTTGCCGGCTTCTTTGCGGCTGGCTTGGCTGCAGCTGCCTTAGTGGCTGGCTTCTTGGCAGCAGGCTTTGCTGCAGTGGTCTTTGCAGCAGGCTTAGCCGCAGTGGTCTTTGCAGCTGGCTTCTTTGCGGCTGGCTTTTTGGTGGCAGGCTTGGCTGCAGCTGCCTTAGTGGCTGGCTTCTTTGCAGCAGGCTTAGCCGCAGTGGTCTTTGCAGCTGGCTTCTTTGCGGCAGGCTTCTTTGCAGCAGGCTTCTTAGTGGTTGACTTACGAACCGAAGCCACTGACTTTGCAACCGACTGTGCGCCCTTCTCAACTGTGCTTAGAGCTTCGTCAGCAATTTCCTGACCAGTCTTTACGACCTCGTCAACTACCGGCTTTGCTTCTTTGGCAACAGCCGCTGAGCTGTTCTTGAAAAACTTCTTGATTGAATCAACCAAACCCATTTGTGTTTTCTCCGTTTTTTTGTGTGAAATCCGCGCTAAGCCTAAGACAAACTCACTAAATTGCACGTCGGCGAGCCAAGATTGCGTCTATCTCGGAACTACTGAGCGTGTTTTTTGGCTTCTGAATGTCGATTACTTCTGCTAGCGGGGAGCTGAGCTCGCCGGCATTCGACGGCTGTAGAGGGGCAGGAAGCGGATTGGGAGTCCACTCTCTGTTTTGGGCAACGTTGCCAGCCGCCCGACCCCGAGCCTGAACATTCTGTCTGGTTCTCTGGCGTTGTTGCGCGATCTGAGCAGCTTGTCTACCAGCAGCCCGCTGAGTGAAAAGTGCTACCAGAGCCAAGGGTGTGGAAATCCAAAAGGCACTCCACCAGGCACCGTTGGCACATGCTGCTACTGAGCTTGCGACTGAACCAAACAGGAAGACTACGAAAAGCACAGACAAAGTGCGCGGGGTGTTTATGAGCCTTCTAAGTCGCTCATCTGAAGAAATCCCAACGGATCGCTGCTGAGCTTTTTGCTCTGCCCTTATAAGCGAGGAGCTCTCTTTTACCTGAGACCTGCGAGTGTATCCGGGAACAAAAATCAGCAGCCAGACTATTGCGGCGACTATGAGGGTGATTCCACCCAAGCCCACCGAATTGTCCATGGGAAAAAGATATGTCCTCTTGCGAGGTTTGCTTTGGATTGCCGTGGCGTGTTCTAAAGCCTGCGCACCATTGAGCCGGTGAGCTCTTCTTGTGTTATGGCAAAGACATGGTGATCCCGCCAAGCCCCATCGATATGGATGTATCGGATTTTGGTGCCTTCATGCCTCAGGCCCAACTTCTCTACCACTCTGAGGCTCGCCACATTCTCGGGTCGAATGTCAATCTCAACGCGGTGGAGACCAACCTCAGTGAAGAGGTAATCGATGGCTAATGCAACCGCGGTAGGGGTTATGCCTCGACCGGCAAAATCCTTAGAGATCCAATAGCCAATAGTCCCTGAAGAAACCGATCCGTGAAGAATGTTGGCCACGTTTAGCTGGCCGACTACCTCACCGCGATACTCAATTACAAACGCCTCGCCAGAGCCATCTTTGGATTGAGCAATGAGTGAGCGAATGAGCCACCGGACATCTAAAGCCCTGCGAATCCCAGGAGTGGTCGCCTCCCAAGGCTCTAGCCACTCGCGATCCTCTTGTAGGAGCGCATTCAGAACCGCGTAGTCAAAGCGAGATAGCGGGCGCAAAGAGATTTCCCCATGGCGCATTCGCTTAGTTGGCCTCACGCTGGCAAGATTACCGCTATGGAATCGGCCAAAAAAGAGAACATGCGACAAATGATTCGCGATGCTCGGCCACACTCAAGCGTCGGGTTGACCGAAAATCTAATAAGGCTGACCTTAGAGCTCAATGCGAAAACAATCGCAAGCTACTGGCCACTTTCGTCCGAGCCAGATGTTTCAGAATTCAACCAGTGGGTTGAGCTGCTTGGAAAGCGTTTGATAACCCCGCGCATCAAAGGTGAGGCTTTGGAGTTTGCAACAGGCGAAACCGCGCTTTCGAGCCAAGGGATTCGTGAGCCTCGAGGAGAGGTTGTGGCGCTGGCGCTGGCGGATCTTATTTTTGTGCCAGCGCTGGCGGTTGACAGCTATGGAAACCGACTGGGAAAGGGCAAGGGCTTCTACGACCGTGCTCTGGTTGGCTCAACCGTGCCAAGATTTGCTGTCATTTTTGATCAGGAGTTTGTAGACCTCGTGCCAACCGAGGATCACGATCTAAAAATGCACGGGGTGGTTTCGCCCTCAGCAATCAGACACCTAATGCTGCAGTAGCGGTCGGTAAACTAAGGGCCCGGAGGTCGAATTGCCAACATACGCATATGTCTGCAAGAGCTGTGAGCTTGGATTTGAAGTTCAGCAGTCCTTCTCTGAGCCTGCTTTGACCAAGTGTCCTGAGTGCCAGGGGGAGCTTCGCAAGCAGTTTGGGAACCTGGGCGTTACCTTCAAGGGTTCTGGCTTCTACCGCACCGACTCAAAGTCGGCTCCAGCTAGCTCTGACTAGCCCCAGTGCGGTGGCTTATCGTCTCTGAGCCGGTCGTCATTTGAGTCATATGGGTCTCCCCATGCGCGAGAAGTGTCTTCAAAAGAACGGTCTTC
>CAYTOH010000004.1:0-21023 GCA_964439375.1 uncultured Aquiluna sp. | reverse complement strand
CAGATCCTGCACTCGGGAATCAATGAAGCTGGTTCGGTGGCCGCCTTCACAGCAGCCGGTTCGAGCTACTCGACACACGGACAGCCGATCATTCCGTTCTATGTCTTCTACTCAATGTTTGGGTTCCAGCGCACCGCAGATTCAATTTGGCTCGCAGGTGACCAGATGGTGCGTGGGTTCATGATTGGCGCGACTGCGGGCAGAACTACCCTCACCGGAGAAGGTCTTCAACACGCTGACGGCCACTCCCCTGTTATTGCAAGCACTAACCCAGCAGTTATTAGCTATGACCCGGCCTACGGCTATGAGATTGCGCACATTGTTCGTGCGGGTCTAGAGCGGATGTATGGCGGAAATCACCCAGACCCAAATGTTATGTACTACCTAACCGTCTATAACGAACCAATGCTGCAGCCGGCTGAACCCGAGAATGTAGACATCGAGGGTATTGAGCGCGGAATCCACCTTGTTTCAGAGAACCAGAGTTCAGGCCACAAGGCGCAGATTCTTGCCTCAGGAGTTGCTGTCCCCTGGGCCCTAGAGGCCCAGCAGCTGCTACTTGAGTGGGGCGTATCGGCCGATGTTTGGTCGGTTACAAGTTGGACAGAGTTGCGCAGGGATGGACTAGCCGCAGACGAGGCAAAATTCCTCTACCCAAACCAAGAGGCGCCCGTTCCTTACATCACACAGAAGCTGGCCGAAACCAACGGTCCGAAGCTCGGCGTCAGCGACTACATGCATGCGGTGCCAGACATGATTCGACCTTGGGTTCCCGGAAAGTACTCCACCCTGGGAGCGGACGGGTTCGGATTCTCTGACACTAGACCGGCAGCGAGGCGGCACTTCAAGATTGACGGACCATCAATCGCAGTGCGGGTATTGCAGCAACTTGTCGAGAAGGGCAAGATCTCGTCTGAGGTGCCTCAGCAAGCCATCGATCAGTACCGTCTGCACGACGTAACTGCCGGAACAAGTGGATCGGCCGGTGGCGACGCCTAAGCACCTTGCCTGGCTAAATTCAATAGCCGGCGAGCTGGCAACAGCGACAATAAGTCGCCTGGATCAGACACTGCCGTGGTACACCGCTATGCCCCCTGCCAGAAGAGCAGCGATTGGCAACGTTGCACAAAACGGCATTACGAGCTTTATTCAGTGGTACCAAGATCCGAGCTCCCAGCCCTGGGTAGCCGCCGATGTATTCGATTCGGCCCCAAGGGAATTGCTGCGGTCTATCTCACTGCAGGAGACGCTTCAGGTAATCAAAGTAGTCGTTCAGATGGTCGAAGAGCGTGTAGTTGCTGAGCAGCCAGAACTTCGAGAAGCTGTCCTCACCTACTCGCGCGAAATCGCCTTTAGCGCGGCTGACGTTTACGCACGAGCCGCAGAAGCTCGCGGTTTGTGGGATGCCCGACTGGAAGCGCTCGTCGTTGACTCCATCATCAGCGGAGAAACTTCCCAGGAAATCAGCTCACGCGTTGCAGCGCTTGGCTGGCGCGCAGACGGGCAGACGGCAGTTTTGCTCGGTTCGACCCCACTAGCTGCAGATCCTGATGCAATCAGGAAGATAACTAGGAAGTCAGGCGCTGATGTCCTCATTGGAATTCAGGGCAGACGGCAGGTTGCGGTCATTGGTCTTATCGAACCCTCTTCTCACCCAGAAGAACTAATTCTCACGGTTGCACTAAAGCTCGAATCCCTTTTTGGCGACACCGCATTAGTGCTGGGAAGCGTTGTGGGAGCTGTTTCAGATGCCAACAGGAGTGCACGATCAGCCCTAAGTGCTTACGCTGTCGCGGCCGCTGTTGAGGAGCGCTCGAGGCCGATTCTTGCTGATGATCTGTTGCCCGAGCGTGCCATGGCGGGAGATTCGCTCGCAAAATCTCAACTTATAGAGCGCTTCTACACGCCACTCGCTTCAGATTTCCCGGAGCTGCTCACCACGCTAAGGGCTTTTCTAGATGGAGGCAGGTCACTCGAGGCGTGCTCTAAGAGGCTGTTTGTGCATGCAAACACAGTGCGATACCGCCTAAAGCGAGTTCTGGATGAGGTCGGACTAGATCCAACCGAGCCACGATCTGCATTTGTTTTGCAAATAGCTTTGCTCTTGGGTGCCATCAATGACGCTGAGTCTGGGCTGAGGCGGTAGTTTATGCCAATGCGATTTATTGCTTGTCCTGGCCAGGGTTCTCAGACTGTTGGCTTCCTAATCCCCTGGATTGAACAGGTCCCCGGCTTCAAGGAGAAAATGCAGACCCTGGGTGAGGCCTGCGGTAAGGATTTAGTCTGGCTTGGCACAGAGGCTGATGAAGAGACAATCAAGGACACCTCCAACTCCCAGCCGTTGATCGTCGCTTCGGGTATCGCAGCTGTGCGGACGCTTTTATCCGAACTGGAGTTTGACGGTGTGGTCGGTCACTCCGTGGGTGAGTTCACAGCGGCTGCTGTTGCTGGTGTTCTCAGTGATGAAGACGCAATGCGATTAGTTTCAATGAGGGCGAACGCAATGGCGGATGCTAGTTCCAGGGAGCAAACCTCTATGGCCGCCGTGCTCGGCGGCGAGGAGGAGAGCGTTTTGGCAACTCTTGAAGCTCTAGGACTCTATGCTGCCAATTTCAACGGGGCTGGGCAGATAGTTGCTGCGGGTGCAAAGTCTGAGATTTTGAAGTTGGTTGCCAGTCCGCCGGAGAAGTCACGGGTTATTGAGCTAAAGGTCGCAGGGGCCTTTCATACTGAATACATGAAGTCAGCAGAGGACCTTCTAGAGTCAAATATTTCTAACATCAAGGTCGCTGATCCACGCACCATACTCATCTCAAATCAGGCAGGGCAACGAGTCGAATCTGGGAGCGACTTTCTGAGTTTGATGCTGAAACAGGTGTCGAGGCCAGTTCGATGGGATAAGTGCATGGAGACTCTGAACGCTCTCGGCGGAACTCTGATCGAGCTCCCACCTGCCGGCGCACTGAGTGGTCTTGCCAAGCGGGGAATGGAGAACGTCACCGCTATCGCCCTAAAGGGGCCAAGCGACATCGAGAAGATTGGGGGCTAACCATGCCACTTATTCAAAACCCAGTGCGGGAGTTCACAAGAATCTATTCCTTAGGGGCGTCACGAGGGCACCTCACGGTTACTAACGACGATGTCGCAGGGCCAATCGACTCATCCGATGAGTGGATTCGGCAACGCACCGGCATAGTCACTAGAAAGCGAGCAGACGCTAATCAAAGCCTTATTGACATGGCTGTGGAGGCAAGCAACGAAGCCATTCAAAAAGCCGGAATAAAGGCCGCTGAAATTGACGCGGTTATTCTTGCGACCATCACTTTTCCCTATCAAACTCCCTCCGGAGCCACACTCCTAGCTGACAAGGTTGGGGCAATCGGCGCAGCTGCATTCGACATTTCGGCGGCGTGCGCTGGTTACTGCTACGGCATCGCGCAGGCGGACGCGCTGGTCAGAGCAGGACAAGCTAAGTACGTGCTGGTAGTCGGTGCCGAGAAGCTCTCAGATTACATCTCTCCAACAGATCGGTCGATTTCATTTCTCCTAGGAGACGGAGCGGGAGCCGCAATTGTTGGTCCTAGTGATCACGCGGGCATCTCAAAGACGATCTGGGGTTCGGATGGCTCGAACTGGGACAAAGTAGGCATGACGGGGTCGCAAATCGACTTTAGGGATGGAATCGCAGCCTGGCCTACCCTGGTCCAAGAGGGGCCAAGCGTTTTTCGCTGGGCCGTTTGGGAAATGGTAAAGGTTGCTAAACAAGCCCTGGACGCTTCTGGTCTCAGACCCTCTGAACTATCCGCTTTGGTCACCCATCAGGCTAATGAGCGAATTATTGATGAGTTTGCAAAGCAACTCGAGCTCCCCGAATCAGTCGTGGTGGCGAAGGACATTGTGGACACGGGAAATACCTCAGCGGCCTCAATACCTCTTGCAATGCATCGCCTGTTGGCTGAGGGCAAGGTTGCTCGTGGCGGTTACGCTCTTCAGATTGGTTTTGGCGCGGGGCTTGCCTTCGCGGCTCAAGTAGTAGAACTCCCATAAAATAAACCGACTAATCAAGAACACAGGAGATTCCATGGCTCTTTCACAGCAGGAAGTACTAGCAGGCCTAGCCGAGCTAGTAAACGACGAGACAGGTATTGCTGCAGATGCAGTGCAGATGGACAAGTCATTCACCGATGACCTAGACATCGACTCAATCTCCATGATGACCATTGTGGTTAACGCTGAAGACAAGTTTGGCGTCAAGATCCCAGACGAGGAAGTAAAGAACCTAGTCACAGTTGCTGACGCGGTTAACTTCATCGTTAGCGCCCAGGACTAAGCATCGTGCGTCGCGTCGTCGTCACCGGACTGGGTGCAACCACCCCGCTCGGTGGTGACGTTGCAACAACTTGGTCGTCACTTTTAGCTGGCGAGTCGGGTATTTCCACCCTTCAGCACGATTGGGTTGAGAAGTACGAACTTCCCGTTACCTTCGCGGGGCAGGCGAAGATTTCTGCCTCTGAGGTGCTATCGCCACAAGAAGCCAAGCGCCTTGATCCATCGTCTCAGTTCGCCCTGATCTCCGCTCGTGAGGCTTGGCAAGACGCGGGTGCTCCAGAAATCGAGCCTGAGCGACTGGCAGTTGACTTTGCTACTGGCATCGGTGGGGTTTGGACCCTTCTTGATGCCTACGACACGCTTCGCGAGCGTGGTCCGAGGAGAGTTCTCCCCATGACCGTGCCAATGCTTATGCCCAACGGCCCGGCAGCTGCAATTGGGATGGACTTGGGCGCAAGGGCTGGAGTTCGTACTGCTGTAAGCGCCTGTGCGTCTGGCAATGAGTCGATAGCAAATGCGCTTCAGCGTATTCAGTTGGGTCAAGCGGACATCGTGGTAGCCGGCGGAGCAGAAGCAGCTATCCATCCGATGCCGATCGCAGCCTTTGCAGCTATGCACGCTCTCAGCAAGCGGAATGACGCTCCGCAACGCGCATCACGGCCTTACGACACAAATCGAGATGGTTTTGTGATGGGAGAAGGCGCTGGAACTCTGGTACTCGAAGAATACGAGCACGCCAAAGCCCGTGGAGCGAGGATTTACTGCGAGTTAGTGGGTGGAGCGGTAACCTCTGATTCGTATCACATCACCGCTCCCGATCCAGAGGGTTCTGGAGCTGCGCGAGCTATGCTCGCAGCCCTCGAGCAGGCAGATGCATCGATCGACGATGTGGAACACGTAAACGCGCATGCAACCTCCACGCCTGTTGGTGACATTGCTGAGTACACGGCAATTCATCGGGTGTTCGGTGCCCACACTTCGAACCTATTGGTCTCAGCGACCAAGTCGTCTACCGGTCACCTTCTTGGCGGCGCTGGAGCTATTGAGGCCGTCTTCACAATCTTGGCCCTCAAGCACCAGCTAGTTCCTCCGACAATCAATCTCGATGATCAAGATCCGGCCATTGACTTGAATGTCCCGAAGGCCGCAACTCCGCTCAGCCGGCCAGGTGCGATTGCCATCAGCAACAGTTTTGGTTTTGGTGGGCACAACGCCGTTCTAGCCTTTAGAAACCTTTAGACAGCAAAAGGTAGCAGCCTCACAGACTCCTCGTGACGGTAGCTGTCCATCAGATCGAGCCAAGCTGTTCCCTGAATAAACCTGAGTTGCCGTTGGAATTCTTTCAGGTTTCCCTGCGCCTTGGACAACGCCTCTTCCACCTGCTCCGCCGGCACTAGAACCTGGCCAGCGGGGCTCAGGTCAAGGCGCCTTATTCCAAGACCAATGTGAAATAGGTATTGCTCACAAGGGGCTTCGAGCGACGTGACCTCGAAAGCGTTGCTCACCGCAGCGAGCTCCAAAACTAGTTGAGGTAGTAGGTCTGCAGGTACGTCTGCTTCAAGCTTGACCTGGTAGCAGCGCTCGGAGTTTGGTTGGGCACACCAAAGGCCAGAAAGGCCAAAATTACGCAGCGCTTGCGCTACGTGACTTTGACGATCACCGGGTACATCTGGTACCCAGAGCAAGACCTTGGTCACACTCTCTCCTATCCAGTTTCGTCTTCCCCAACGTCCTGAATAGGTTTTGCTAATTTACGCTCCGACTAATTGGTTTGTCAAAGTGAGGTTCGGGTCCTCTCCTGCAGCATGAGCTCTGGAAGGTCCGTCAGCTTTCTCAGCCCGGCGTATGCCTGCCACATCCTATGATTGCCAGCGAGTTTCTCCTGATTGCTTGCGATGAAATTCCAGTAACCGGCAGTTATTGGGCATGCCTTCTCTCCAACGCGGACTTTAGGATCAAATTTGCATTGGCCGCAGTAGTTCGTCATACGGTTTATGTATGAGCCGCCAGCTGCGTAGGGCTTGGTCGACATCCTTCCGCCATCCGCAAACAGACTCATGCCTATGGCATTCGCGGGCATAACCCAAGGTGTGCCATCGACGAAAGCGTCAACCAGCCAATCATTAAACTCTGTGGGACTGTATCCACGCTGTAGGGCAACATTACCCAGCACCATGAGCCTTTGAATGTGATGTACCCACCCGTTTTCATTGATGTTTCTGATGGTTCTGGATATGCACCGCGCCTCAAGGCCATCGCTTCGCAGTTCTGACCAAGCATTTGGAAGACTGCTGTTAGCTCCTAGAAAATTTGAATCCAGATAGTCAGCCCCAAACTCCCAGTAGAGATGCCAGACGTAATCCCTCCATCCGATTACCTGCCGAATGAACCCCTCTGAACTGCTTATGGGAACTCTGCCAGAGCGATATTCAGACTCGACCCTCCTAACGACCTCCATTGGATCCAGTAGACCAAGGTTCATGGGAGCGCTGAGCATTGAATGGGCAAGAGCCCATTCGCCATCAAACACGGCGTCTTCGTAAGGACCGAATAGGGGAAGCTGCTCAGTCACAAAATGCTCTAGAGCCGCCAGGGCTTCAGCACGGTTTCCTGCAAACTTCCTTGGACCGTCTACTCCAATAAAGCTGGCCAGCCCACGCGACTCCAAGGAATCCAAATCGCTTCGAACCTGAGCGTCTATCTCGTCCTCAACTACTTCAAAGTGTTTGAGGCCAAGACCCCCCTTGGGCGGTGGCATACGGTTCTCAGAATCAAAGTTCCACTCCCCCGCCGCTGGGCTGTCGCCATCCATCAGAACTCCTAGACGCTTGCGCTGCTGCCGGTAGAAGCTCTCAAGTCGGAGCGTTTTCGAGCTTCGAAACCTTCCCCAGTCTTCTGGCGACGAGCAGAAACCCCTTGGCGGCAGAACTTCGATGCCTAACCGCTCGGCGAAAGCGACAAATTCTCGAGATGTGGGGGAAATCGCAACAGAGACCTGCTTCTGTCCAATGAGTTCGCGATAGCTCTGTAACTCAATGAGCGTGACCCTGGGGTCGAGTGCGCGTGATCTGAGCGCATAAAGTATTAGGTGCGCTTTTTGCCTGTGATATCTCCGCTTTGAGAATTGCGATACAACCTCGGGCAGCAAAATTTCCTGACCGAGGTCAAAATGTGGGCCGAGTTGGTCGGCAAATAGAAGCTGCAAGCTAAACCACCTATACGATTACAAGAACAATCATGAGCAAGCTTTACTTCCGCTACGGTGCGATGAATTCTGGCAAGTCCACTGCCTTGTTGCAGGCTGCCTTTAATTACGAGGAGCGATCCCAGCACGTGCTTCTGGCGAAGCCAGCTATTGACTCAAAGGGTGATCGCTCAATCGTGTCGAGGCTCGGCGTCACGAGAACCGTTGATTTTCTAGTCGAACCTCACCAAAACTTGCGATCTTTGTTCGCAGAATACGCTGAGCGCCTCAAGTCCGAGTCTGGCCACACTGTTGCGTGCTTACTCATAGATGAGGCCCAGTTCTTGACCTCGGATCAGGTGGATCAAGCCCTGGAGATCGCAGTACTGGACGGAGTTCCTGTCCTCGCCTACGGCATCAGAACCGATTTCCAGACTGTTTCTTTTCCGGGTAGTCGCAGACTCATGGAAGTAGCACATTCCCTCGAAGAACTGAAGACGATTTGCCGATGCGGCCGAAAGGCCATGTTTAATGCTCGCTTGGTGAATGGCGAGTTTACATTTGATGGTGAACAGGTAGCAATTGATGGCGACAAAGTGTCCTACGAGTCGTTGTGCGCTAGCTGCTATCTCGCAAAACGGAGCGCTCGCTGACTTTAGAAACGCTCCATCTTTGAAACAAATCCTCAGGCTTCTCCCATAGCCTGAAGCACATGCTTATTGACATCGCCCTTGTACTCGCAGGCCTCGTACTTCTTATTCTCGGCGGCGAAGCGCTGGTCCGGGGAGCAAGCACCCTCGCAGGTAAGGCTGGAGTTTCGCCTTTAGTCATTGGATTGGTGGTCGTCTCAGCAGCTACAAGCGCTCCAGAGTTCGCGGTCACCATTGGTGCGGTACTAAATGGCGAACCAGATCTGGCGGTCGGAAACGTTGTCGGAAGCAACATCGTCAACGTTCTGATGATTCTGGGCCTTTCGGCTCTAGTTGCTCCACTGATTATCCAACGGCAGCTGGTTCGCTTTGACATACCAGTGATGCTTTTGCTTTCAGTCCTTCTCTTGCTACTGAGCCTAGATGGGAAGGTTGACTTCATAGATGGGGCTTTGCTCCTGTGTGCTCTGATAGCACACACCGTCGTGAGTATCCGGATGGGTAAGAAGGAAGTAGCGAGCGGAAAGGCTTCCCAAGAAACCCTCCCATTGAACAGCAAACCAGTCCCACTATGGCTGGCAATTGTGCTTCTGATTGTAGGTATTGGGTTGCTGGTAATTGGAGCTCAGGCCCTAGTCACTGGAGCTGTAAGCATCGCGACAGCAATGGGAGTAAGCAGTTTGGTAATTGGGCTTACCGTGGTAGCCGTAGGCACGTCCTTGCCTGAACTTGCCACGTCTCTAGTCGCCATCAGACGCGGCGAGACCGACATGGCAGTCGGCAACGTTGTTGGAAGCAATATTTTCAACATAGGCATGGTGCTTGGGTTACCGGCAATGATCTTTGGTCAGGGAATTCCGGTCGCAGACGCTGCGATAGCAATCGACATGCCGCTTATGGTGGCGTCAGCTCTTGCGTTGTTGCCCATTGCCTTCACCGGCTTCATTGTCGCCCGTTGGGAGGGGGCGCTCTTTGTTGCCATGTACACCGCTTACACGCTCTACTTGCTCCTATCCTCAACCGAGCACGATGCGGCAGTTGGATTCTCATCAATCATGCTGTGGTTCGTACTGCCTCTTATAGCCGCGACGCTTATAGCTCTTACCTCATACGAGATTGGACTATTAAGAGGCCGGAGGATTAGCGATCAGACCAAAGGTCCATAGAGCTAAGCGAATCGCAGATTACCAGTGGGGCGTGCGGGACTTGAACCCGCGACCGACGGATTATGAGTCCGCTGCTCTAACCGGCTGAGCTAACGCCCCCGAGGACAAGAATACCTGCCTGGCGCGCTAGTTTTTGCCCCAGGGTCGCTTTTCCAATCCTCATTGGCTACATTCTTGGACTCGATTTAGGAAATCTTGAAAAAGTTGCCTGTTCGTAATGGGTGAAAAAACTTTCTTGGATAGTGTGTTGCAGGGGATTAAAACTCCCCTGCTGCGAGCACTGGAGCAAGCAGCATGGAACAAAGGAGTTCTATGGATACGAACGCATCCTCGGACGTCTGGGTAAAAACTCAGAACTCCGAAGAGTTCAAAGCACATCGCAAACGATTTAGATCGTTTACATTCCCATTCGCAATGGGATTCCTCGTTTGGTACTTCACCTTCATCCTGCTAACGACATTCGCTCGCGATTTCGTTAGCACGCCGGTGTTCGGGAACATCAACGTCGCATTCGTCTTGGCGATACTTCAATTCGTCACGACATTTGGAATCATGTGGCTCTACGACGTTTATGCAACCCGGAAGCTTGACGGACCAGCCGAGGAACTAAAGGCAACCGTTGAGAAGGAGTTGTACAAATGACGATTGACTACACAACATTGGCAGCGATTCTCTTCGGAGTCTTCATAGTAGGAACCCTGTTCCTAGTTGTGAGAGCAAGCAGGGAAAGCAAACAAAGCTCTGATTTCTACAACGCTGGGGGCTCCCTGAGCGGATTCCAAAACGGTCTAGCAATCTCAGCTGACTACATGTCCGCAGCTAGCTTCCTCGGAATTGCCGGCCTGATCTCGCTATTCGGATTTGACGGTTTCCTTTACTCAATCGGTTTCTTGGTAGCTTGGCTTCTTGCCCTACTACTAATTGCCGAACCTCTTAGGAACACCGGCAGGTACACAATGGGCGACGTTGTTGCCTTCCGAATGAGCCAGCGGCCAGTGCGGACCGCAGCTGCAACCTCAACTCTCGTGGTCAGCATCTTCTATCTGCTTGCGCAGATGGTTGGCGCTGGAGCGCTAGTAGCGCTTCTATTGGGGCTCTCAGACCCCGCTGCGAAGAACTGGATCATCGTAGGCGTCGGTGCCCTGATGATTCTTTACGTTGTGGTTGGTGGAATGCGCGGGAGCTCCTATGTTCAGATTGTGCAAGCCTTCCTGCTTATTGGTGGAGCGACCTTGCTGACAGTGATGGTCTTCGCAAGTTTTAGCTTCGACCTAAATGCACTGCTGGCCAAGGCGAGCGAAATGAGCGGTCAAGGCCTGACCTTCCTCGAGCCTGGAAACAGATTCGGTGTTGAAGTAGTCGGCGATCCGCTCGCCACCTTGATTGGAAAGCTTGATCTAATCTCGCTAGCGCTTGCACTAGTTCTAGGCACTGCAGGTCTTCCGCATATCCTGATTCGCTTCTACACAGTCCCAAGCTCCAAGGTTGCAAGAAAGTCAGTGAACTGGGCAATCGGCAACATCGGCGCTTTCTACCTGATGACCATCGCACTTGGCTTCGGCGCAGCTGCCCTTGTCCCAAGGGAAATTCTTGGGCGTGGGTTCAAGGAAGACGGTTCGCTAGTGGACAGCAGTGGTAACGTGGCGGCCCCTCAGCTAGCCCAGGTCCTGGGTGGCGGCGAAGGAAGTCTTGGCGGGGCGATCATGCTGGCGGTTATCGGTGCTATCGCATTCGCTGTGATTCTGGCAACCGTGGCCGGATTGACACTCGCTAGCTCCACCTCCTTCGCGCACGACCTTTACGGTGCCGTGATTCGGAGGGGCAAGGCTACGGCTGCGGAAGAGGTCCGGATGGCCCGTATCGCTACTGTGGTTATCGGTGTCATTTCCATCCTGATCGCCATTCCGGCCCAGGGATTGAATGTCGCCTTCCTTGTCGGTCTCGCATTCGCAATTGCAGCTAGTGCGAACCTTCCAGCTGTATTGCTGACTATGTTCTGGAAGAGCTTCAACACTCGCGGTGCTATCTTCGCCATCTACGGTGGCTTAGGAATGGCATTGCTTCTGTTGGTTCTCTCCCCCAATTTCACAGGAGCTGCGAACAGCCTCATCCCAATTGACACAGGCATCGACTGGAACTACTTCCCGCTGAGAAACCCTGGTCTGATCTCGATTCCATTTGGATTCCTGATGGGATGGATTGGCACAATCACCTCCAGTGAACGCAACCTAGCCAAATATGCAGAGCTCGAGGTTAGAAGCCTCACCGGCGCTGACATCAGCAAGGCTGTAAAGCACTAACAGCGAACAAAGAAGAACCCCGCTTCGGAAAGGAAGCGGGGTTCTTTTCTTGGTGTTAGGGAAAGACGCCCAGAGCCAGCTAGATGCGACCACGTAACTACCCCGAACCATCGTGTGCCACTTCGGGAAGTGGTGACACAGCAAGCAAAAACGCACCGGGGTTCTCCCGGTGCGTTTCCTAAATTACTCCTAGAGCAAGTTTGGAATCTTCTGTTCGGCCGCCAAATTTGCGCGCCTGAAAAACAGGGTGACAATTGTCGACAAGATAACAATGAACAGAGAGTAAAGGGCTGGGATTAGGAGTATCTGATCCAATCCCGGGTTGTCGATGTAAACGGCAACGATAACTGCTATAGCCAGTGGTCCGTTGTTGATACCCGTCTCCAGTGAGATTGTTCGAGCGTTTGCCGGGTGCAATCTCAGCAGCTTTGAGAAGTAGTAAGCGACAGTCATTCCTACTAGCCCCAGGCCGATGGCAACCGTGTAGGTGGGCCACTCGGTACTAAGCAGAAGTTGCCAGTTTCTTGGGACCCAAATTGCGATTAGGAACGGGATGAACAGCAACCCGAAGATTCCACCCACCAGCTCCAAAACGGCTCCGATGTTGGAGCTGAGCTTTCGGACAAGCATTCCCAAAGCCACTGGAACGATGAGCCCGAAGATTACGGTTGCAAGCTCACTGAATGGAACGCTCAGGGATTCGTCTAGGCCGAGGAGGTTTGAATAGAACCAGAGCGCGAGCGGGGTCATGATAAACGCCCAGAGAGTTGAATTCACTGTCATAGTGACACTCAGAGCGAGGTTACCTTTCGAGAAGTAGGTAAAGAGATTAGATGTCGTTCCCGCCGGCACGGCGCCCATAATCAGGGCACCAAGAGCGATGTAAATCACTCCCTCAGGAGGGTTGAACTGGAAAAGCACCGTGACGATCAATAGGTAAGCAGTCAATGGCATGATGCCAAACTGGGTTACCCAACCAATCACAAGGCCCCATGGGCGGCGTAATGCAAGGCCGAAGTCCTTCGGCGTCAGACCAGCGCCTAGCCCGAACATAATGATCAAAATGAATACTCGTAGCAGGGTTTGCTCAAGCTCGTTGACTACCGTGGCTTGATTGGTCGACTCTGCGGCAAGAAGCATTAGCGCGTTCATGATTGGTCCTTCTTGTTTGAGATGGATGCGATTTCCTGCGCACGAAGCTCGCGACGCAGTATCTTGCCGATTGGGCTTTTTGGTAGCTCTGTTACGAACTCGATTGAGCTTGGAACCTTGTAGGCAGTCAGGGCTTCCCTGCAGTGGGCCAGAATCGCTTCAGTGGACGGTTTGATGGTGCCCGCGACAATGAAAGCCTTTACCTTCTCTCCGCTGCGCTCGTCAGGGACGCCGATCACTCCGACCTCGAGAACGCCAGGAACAGCGGCAATCTGCTCTTCCACCTCATTTGGATAGACATTGAAGCCAGAAACAAGAATCATGTCTTTCTTGCGGTCGACAATCGTAAAGAAGCCATCCGAGTCAGCAACACCGATGTCACCGGTCTTTAGCCAGCCATCCGAAACAGTGGAGGCTGTCTCATCTGGACGGTTGTAGTAGCCGAGCATAATCTGCGGACCCTTGGCCCATATTTCCCCCGGCTGGCCAGTCGGAGCTTCAGACCCATCCTCAGTAACACACTTGACCAAGGTCGATGGAACAGGGATGCCGATGGTGCCATCCTTGCCGCCGCCGTTGAGCGGATTGAAGGTGAGAACAGGAGATGACTCAGTCAGCCCATAGCCTTCAACAATTGGGGTTCCAGTCACCTTACGCCAATTCTCAGAGACTGACTCGTGCAGTGCCATACCTCCTGCAGCCGATGCTCTCAGATGCTTTGGAGGGGAATCGGTGAACCACCGCTCATTGAGAAGTGCATTGAACAGCGTGTTCACACCTGTCATCCACGTCACCTTGTAGTTCTCAAAGACCCTGCGGAGGTTGCTTGGTGGACGCGGAGTTGGCACCAGGAGGTTCTTTCCCCCCATGTGCCAGAATCCAAGCAAATTGATCGTGAAGGCGAAGATGTGATAAAGCGGAAGTGCCGTGACAACGATTTCTTTACCGGGCCTGATGTAGTTGCCGCACATCTGAATAAGTTGGAGGGTATTCAGCAGCAAGTTGCCGTGCGATAGCATGGCGCCCTTCGATACACCCGTCGTTCCGCCGGTGTACTGCAGAGCTGCGACGCTGGAGCGACTAACGCCGTTGAGGTAAGAAGAAAGCTTGTCTGAGCTGAGGGCCTTTTGTCCCAAAGAAAGAGCCGTTAGGAACGGAGTGTGGGCAACTTCAATCTTTGGAAGAGTGCGACTCCAAACCTTTTGCGTAGTCCGGATAACACCAGCGACAACCGGCGGAAAGAATTGCGAAATTCTGGTTGTGATCACGTGCTCGATAGAAGTCTTGGGCAAAACTTCGGGCAAGCGGTCAGCAAACATGTCGATTACCACCAACGCCTTAGCTCCAGAGTCGGAGAATTGGTGAATCATTTCTGTTGCTGTGTATAGCGGATTTGTGTTTACCAGAACCAAACCAGCCTTGAAGATTCCGAAGGCGACGATCGGGTAGCTAAGGCAGTTGGGCATCGGACCGGCATCGCGATCACCCTGCTGGAGGCCCAGAGTTTCCCGTAGATAAGCGGCAAAGCGGTCTGAGTATTGATCAACCTGCGCGTAGGTCAATGAGCCATTCATACCGTTGGCCATAACCTGAGTGAACGCCTTGGTCTTGGAATAAGTGTTCGCTGCAGTCCTGATCAATTCAGGAAGGGTTTGAAGGGATGTTTCAGGTAAGTCTGGGGCAACTTCACTCGAATAGTGAGCCAACCAGGGGCGTTCGGTCATGTTTACTCTTTCGCCTAGTGCCAACACCTGTGGACACCGGCGCTGGGTTGTCACTCATCATAACCCCGCAGCAGCTCAAAAGAGGAGCAATTGCCTCACTAGGTAGATGTCAAGGCTCGAGCCTTTTCTTGATCCGTTTCGCTTGGCGTTTGACATTGTCCTTGATTTCGGAGAGTTGCTCCCGGACCTCTTCTTTAATCTCTTCAAACTGTTCTTTTGCTTCCTGGGACGCCTGCTCGAAGCGCTCCCTAGCATCCAGCGAGAGCTCGGCCGCTTTTTGCCGAAGCTCAATAGCTTCTGCTTTGAACTCCGCCACTCGTTGGGCAAGAGATTGACTCAGCCGGCCGATAGGTAAGAGGTAGTTCGGGTCGTTGTCTGATGTTGTTGGTCTAACCTCACCAATTCCGACGTAAAGGTTCTCGAAAATGTCGAGAGTCCTGTTGATGTCGTGAGACTGAATCAGGTGAACGGAGTTCTCTGAGAGACGCTCAAGTTCTGAGTCGTCAGCCTCAAGCACCAGACGAATCTTTGAAGCTAGGTCCTCAGGGTTATCAGGCTCGAAGAGGTAGCCATTGTCGCCATCGTGCACTAGGTGGGGAAGTGCCATGGCGTTTGCAGCGATGACTGGGCGACCGCTTGCCATGGCCTCCATTGTTGCGATCGACTGTAACTCCGCAATAGAAGGCATGACAAAGGCAGTGCAGCGTTCATAGGCTGCCGCTAGGTCACCGTCTCCAATGTGGCCCAGGAATTTGACACGATGGTCTATCCCTAGCTCCTTGGCGAGTCGCTCAAGATTCTCGCGCTCTCCGCCGTCTCCAACGAGCTCAACAACTACCCGCGGGTGGTCCTCCAGTAGGGCCACTGCCTTTAGCAAAATGTGGATGCGTTTCTCATCATCCAACCGGCCCAGAAACAGCAGAACCGGGTTCTTGTTGCTGGTGGGCGTATTGTTTGCAAACTTCGACGCATCAATCCCACAGCTAATCGCCAGAACCCCCGTAAGCCCTGCCGCCTTTTCAAGCAGGTCAGCGGCTCTGCGGGTCGGGGTCGTAACAGCATCCATTCTGGAGAGAATTCGACCGGCATCAGCCCAAACAATGTTCATTGCGGCCTTATGCATGAACTTGGGCAGCATCGAATACTTGATTAGGTTCTCAGGCATGATGTGGTTGGTGGCAATAATTTTCGTGCCTGTGCGTCTTGCCGCCTTGATAGCGAAACGACCAACTAGGAGATGAGACTGAACGTGGAGCGCATGAGGCTGCAAGTCTGATAGCAGCTGGAACACTTGCTTCTGGATCCCCCACGGCTCTGGCCAGCGCAACGTCTTGTGATTGGGAACTCGATGTGATCTGACCCTGTGAACGGTTAGCTCAGCCCCATCGTGAATCTCAGTGCGTGTTCCAAAGCTTTTGTCATAGGCAGCAGCGATAACGTGCACGTCGTGGCCACGCTTCGCTAGACCCGCAGCCAATCGCTCTGCAAACCTTGCCGCCCCGTTGATGTCCGGGGCAAAAGTGTCGCAGGCGAGAACAACTCTCAATTTCTCGGTCATTGGCCCTCTGGATTCGATAGCTGGGGATGGACTCTCGCAAGCAGTAGAACACCTACCGCTGCAACCATACCCGAGCCTATGAATCCAAGTATCTGAACTAGGCCGGCTTCAGAGGCTTCTCCCAGAATCACGATTGCGATCGCGATTGCCACGGCAGGGTCAACCACGGTTAATCCAGCGATGACAAGATCGGGCGGCCCCGATGCATAAGCATTCTGAACGAACCAGCCCCCAAGTACTGTGGCCGCAATAAGCGCGATAATCGCCAACAAAGTCAGCCAGTTATAGTCGCCCTGCTGGATTCTCACGAGAACCACCTTTGCCAAAGAGGCCACAAAGCCATAAATGACTCCAGCACCGAAAATGTAGTTGAGGGGTCCAACGTTGCCTTTTGAGAGATAGAAGAGCATTCCAAATACAGCGAGAAGGCCAATTAGGATTCCAACCACCTGCAGGAGCTTCTCGTCACTCATCCTTGTCTCTATTGCAGAACCAGCTGCAAAGATTACGAAGGAGCCAACTCCGACAATTGTGAGCCCAATCGAGAGAAGGGTCTGAGCAGTTAGACGAATTCGGTAAATCTTCGCGTTCAGGACCGACGTGATGATTAGTGCTATGGCGCCGATAGGTTGAACAACAATCAAAGGGGCAAGAGACAGCGCGCCAAGCTGAAAGACAATCGCTAGGCCTAGGAATATAGTCCCAATCAGCCATCTGGGTCTAGCTAACAGTCCTACAAGTTGCTTTAGGTTTAGGCCGCCTTTTTTTATTGGACCACCTTGAGCTCCGGCAACCGCGTCGTTTTGAAACTGCGCACCCACCGAAAGAAAGACCGCGCCCGTTATAGCTAGGACAATAGCCAGGATGCGCGTTTCATCAACCAGCACGAGACTCCTTATCCAAAGCTTTCTAAGTTTAGTTAGCAGCCAATTTGGTGAGCTAGATTTGCCTTGTGCAAGTTCGACCGATAGTTATCTCTGGAGATCCCGTTTTACACACCAGGGCGCTTCCCGTTAGGGCAATAGACGACACGATTAAGAAGCTCGTTGACGACATGTACGTCACCATGGAGAAGGCACCAGGGGTAGGGCTGGCTGCACCGCAAATAGGCGTGGGACTCAGAATATTCGTCTTTGATTGGGACGACGGTGAAACTCACTTCAGGGGTGTGGCCATCAACCCCGAGCTCGACCTCGGAGAGGTTTCGCAAGAATGGCCAGATGAAGACACGGAAACCGAGGGCTGCCTTTCAATCCCAGGTGAGCGTTACCCATTGAAGCGCGCGCAGACCGCCACCCTTCGAGCGCTTGACCTAGATGGCAAAGAGTTTGCAATCAACGCTTCTGGATGGTTGGCAAGGATATTCCAGCACGAGTATGACCACCTTGAGGGGATTCTCTATGCGGACCGCCTTCTCAAGCCATACGCGAGAGAGTTGAAACAGACCATCAGGAATGAGGGCTGGGGCAAGCCTGGCCACAGCTGGCTACCTGGCCAAGACTTTCTAGAACCCTAGAAGACGCCACCCAGCTGCAGTCATAGCTGCTGCCAAAACAACCACGATAAAAGGTGCTCGCAGCAACAGCAAGCCGACGGCAACTATCACGGCTGGAATGCGTGCATCGAAGGCCCACTGTGAGTCGGTCGTTAGGGTTTGGATAGCAACAAGGGCTGCCAAGAGAGTTACCGTGACGCGCTCAGCATAAGCGCGCACCCTCTCGGTAAGAAGCCGATCCGGGATTAAGTACCCAGCAATCTTCCATGAGTAGACAAGGACAGATGCAATCAGAACTGTGACAATCACTTCTCCCCCATTGGCCAAAGTGCAACAAGAGCGGCAGAAAGTATGGCTGCCCCTGGTGGCAACCAAGGGCTCAGTAGAAAGGCAACTACCCCTGCTAACAGGGCCAAGATCAACCTCCCTTTCAACTTAGGCCAGAGCAGACCCAGAAATGCAGCAGCTGCCGCAGCATCTAAACCCCACACCTGCGGATCTCCGATGAAATCACCAGCAACCGCACCAAGGAAGGTAGCCAGGTTCCAGAAGACGAACACACCAACACCGGTGGCCCAGAATCCCAAGCGCTGTTTATCTTGGTCGTCTTGAGCAGCGCTAACGGCATTGGACTCGTCGATCGTGAGCTGAGCAGCCGCGAGTCTGTGAAATCCGACAGGTCTGAGGATGGGTTTGAGCCGAATCGCATAAAAACCATTTCGGTTCCCCAGAAGCCATGACGATAAGACGGCAACGAGCGGTGCGCCGCCAGCGGCCATCACTCCAATGAATGCGAATTGACTCGCGCCAGAGAACATCAAAAGGCTGAGCAACATGACTGATAGAAGGTCAAGCCCCGCTGCAATTCCGAGGGCGCCGAATGAAATTCCATAAATTCCAGTCGCGAGACTAACTGAGAGGGAGGTTGATAGAACTGATCTCATGGATCTCACCTAAATTGGCTCCCCGGCTTGGACTCGAACCAAGAACCTATCGGTTAACAGCCGATTGCTCTGCCAATTGAGCTACCGAGGAATGCACGAATGCGTGTAAACATTAGCAGAAATTCTGCCCGTGGCTACATTAGAGCTCTTCGCTCGTTTTCGAGCTCGACAAGTTGCTGCTGAATCTGACTCACCT
This sequence comes from uncultured Aquiluna sp., assembly GCA_964439375.1. GTDB lineage: Bacteria > Actinomycetota > Actinomycetes > Actinomycetales > Microbacteriaceae > Aquiluna. Next base: position 2,325 of record CAYTOH010000004.1, on the reverse strand, counting down.
GATCCGGAAAAGTAGTTCCATCAATGCGCTTGAGTGCAGCGAGCAAATCGTTCTTTTCGCGTGCCAACGCCTGCATAAGTGCCCCTCTGACAATGCCGGCGGCATACTTGGCGAGCTCTGTTTCATTGCGCACCGGTAGCGGCGACAGGGCCAGCTCACGGATAAGCCCTACAAGATCATCCGAGACACTAAGAGCAAGTTGATTGGCAAAGTCAGCAGCCGATAGCGCTCCCGAGATTGCATTTGCCGCATTGAGCACCTGCTGATTCTCCGCTGTCGTAAAACCAGCTGCACAAATTCTGCGAAGTTGGTGCTCTGTAAAGGACTGAGGGCGCTGCACAAGAACTTCAAGAATCTGGCGCTCCAGTCGACCCTGAGGACTGGTTGGGGTCGTGGAAGGGGCTGCGGCGGGTGAGGCGCGAAGAGGTGCCACGCTCTCAGATCTAGCAGTCTTACCCTGAGCCACCACGATTGCGGAGACTTCTGCGATGTCAAGAGATACCCATTCGGCAAGTAGGCGGGTATATCCAGAGCGCAGTGCGGGATCAACCAATTCAGCTACCACCGCGGCCGCAGCTCGCGCTGCGGCAATACGAGAGTCAACATCAGACAAAGAGAACTTGGAAATTCGGTGTCGGATCACAAACTCGAAGAGTGGCTTCTTTGAGTCCAACATCAAACTGATTGCTGAATCACCCCTCTGTTGCCTCAGGTCAGAGGGATCGAGACCCTCTGGCCCAACGGCAACAAAGGTAAGAGCATTGAACTTTGCAGTATCGGAGTAAACCTTCAGCGCGGCTTTCTCCCCGGCAGCATCCGGGTCAAAGGTGAAGATGACATGTGCCGGCTCATCGGTTGCCTGGCCAAAGAGTCGATTTATGAGCTTGATGTGCTCTTCACCAAAAGCCGTTCCACAGGTGGCGACCGCAGTAGTCTCGCCAGCTAGGTGACAGGCCATCACGTCTGTATAGCCCTCTACAACCACAATCTGCTTCTGCTTCACTATCTGCTTGCGGGCAGCATCAAGTCCGTAAAGGACAGACCCCTTGTGATAGACGGGTGTTTCAGGGGTATTCAGATACTTGGGCCCCTGGTCGTCTTCAAAGAGTTTTCTCGCTCCGAAACCGAGAACCTGCGAGTTTGCATCTCTAATCGGCCAAAGAACCCGACCCCTGAACCGGTCGTAGCCACCCTTATCGCTCTGCATGGCAAGCCCCGCAGTCACCTGCTCCTCAATAGAAAAGCCAAGCCCAGCTAGGTGATTGATCAGATTCTGCCAGCCCTTGGGCGCGTAACCAATCCCAAAGGAAGTCCATGTCTCAGGTGCAAAACCGCGAGAAACCAGAAAGTCTCTTGCAAACTTTCCCTCCTCGGAATGAAGCTGTCCCTCATAGAACGCCGCTGCGGCCTGATTTGCCGCCAAGAGGCGTGATCTTGCAGATTGATCCGAGCCGCCCTCCTCGTATGTGAGGGTGTAGCCGAGTTTGTCTGCTAATCGAATGACGGCATCGGTGAAAGACAGTGATTCGATTTCCTGAAGAAACTTGAAAACATCTCCACCAGCACCGCAACCGAAGCAGTGATAGAAGGCAGGTGAGTTTCTCACGTTGAAACTTGGGGACTTCTCTGTATGAAAAGGACACAGCCCTTTGAAAGATCCCGCACTAGCTGGCTTCAAGGAAACGTAGCCTGAGATGATCTCAACAAGGTCGGCTCGCGACTTCAGCTCCTCGATATCGCTTTGCTTGACCCGTCCAGACATATGCAAATCCTAGGAGCAAAGTTCAGCGTGCAGTGCAATCGCAGCAGGGTCAGTAAGTGATGCCACCTGATCGACAACAACCCTAGATTTCGCAGCGTCGCTGGCTGCTCCCTCCCACGCCTGACGCGAAACCGCGTCCAGCCGCTCTGGTGAGCGAAGTAGTGCGTCAGCGAGCTCGATTAGCAGCTCTCGCTGCTTCTCATAGAGCGGTTGCCTTGAGTTGTGCGTCATTACCTGCGAGGCGACTAATCCTTTCAAAACAGCGATTTCACTCTGCACCTTCGAAGGAATAATGACGCCGGCGCGATAGCGGGTCAGCGAGTCTTTTGAAGCATTCTGGAGAATTGAATCGGTGGTTCTGGACACAAAGCTTCCGATTTGATCAGAAGAGAGGTTCTTGAGCTGAGCCAAGTCCTGCGGTGACCCATCAAAGCTGCTGATCCAGAACGGGCTAGTTTGCAGATTTGTGAGAGCTTCATCTAGCTGAACCCTTGCCAACGAGCCCCCTGACCAACGACCTATTTCATCAAGGAGTTCTGATCTCGCCAATGGGTCAGAGACGA
>CAYTOH010000003.1:4043-25322 GCA_964439375.1 uncultured Aquiluna sp. | reverse complement strand
GTATCTTGCAAAAGATGGGCGCAATCATCTCGGTTGACACTGATCGAGTGATCAGGATTGAGGGCGTAAAACGCCTAACCGGCTTCACCCACAGCGCTCTTTTTGATCGCAACGAAGCTGCCTCATGGGCAGCTGCTGCGCTTGCGACTTCAGGAGACATTTTCGTTGGCGGCGCTCGCCAGGTTGAAATGATGACCTTTTTGAATGTCTACCGAAAAGTTGGTGGCGGTTTTGACATTCACGACGACGGCATTCGCTTCTTCCATCCAGGTGGAGAACTGAGCCCGGTAGTTATCGAGACCGACGTCCATCCAGGGTTTATGACTGACTGGCAGCAGCCGCTGGTGGTAGCTCTGACCCAAGCCAATGGGCTATCGATTGTGCACGAGACGGTTTATGAGAACCGCTTCGGTTTCACCGATGCTCTCCGTCAAATGGGCGCTCAGATTCAGATTTATAAGGACTGCCTTGGTGGTCACCCCTGCAGATTTGGTCAGCGCAATTACCTGCATTCGGCCGTCATCTCAGGCCCGAGTGAGCTCAAGGCAGCAGACATACGGGTTCCTGACTTGCGAGGTGGTTTCTCTCACGTAGTTGCAGCTTTGGCTGCCGAGGGTACTTCGAATGTCACTAACGTCCAGCTCATCTCTCGCGGCTATGAGAGATTCATTGAGAAACTTGGCAACCTGGGTGCCGACTTCGAGTTCGAGGCCTAGCAATGGCTGAGGTGAAGGTTCCAAAAGTACCAAAGCGCGAGATTACCTTTGCCTTTGTTCTTGTCGCCTCAATCCTCGCCCCACTGCTCCGACTTTTTTTCAGAGTCAAAACTGAAGGGGTTGAGAACCTCCCAAAGGGTGGTTACATTCTGGTTGGCAATCACCTCAGCTACCTAGATCCACTGGCTTTTGCCTACTCAGTCTTTTTCCACATGAAGCGCGCTCCGCACTACTTCGCTAAAGAGGCCCTTTTTAGAATTCCGGTGTTCGGAGCCCTACTTCCAAAGGTTGGTCAGATTCCGGTCTATCGCTCAGGTCGTGTGAATGACGAACCAATGCGTGCTGCAAAGGCGTTTTTGAAGGCTGGGCAAGTTGTTGTGGTCTTTCCGGAAGGAACCCTCACTCGAGACCCTGACCTTTGGCCCATGCGGGGAAAGGCGGGTGCTGTTCGATTGGCCGTTGAGCTGGGGCTCCCTATTGTTCCCGCGGCTCACTGGGGTGTTGCCAAGGTTTTGGGCCCATACACAAAAAAGCTTTCCCCCAATCCCTTCCACACTGTAACTGTGAAGATTGGCAAGCCAATGCGGTTTGACCACCTTGATAAGGACAACCTCAGCACGGCAAACCTTGCTACCGCCACCGACTCGGTGATGCGAGCAATTGCCGACTTAGTTGGGCAGATGCGCGGGGAAACCCCGCCTAAGGAGCTTTGGGACCCAGCCAAGGCTGGGCAGAGCGAGATCGGCAACTTTAGGAAAAAGAAGTGAGTCGAATAGTCGTAATGGGTGCCGGCAGTTGGGGCACGACCATTGCGAAGGTTATCGCCGATGGGGGCGAAGATGTAACCCTTTGGTCAAGGCGCTCCGAGGTGGCGGATGAGATCAACAGCTTTAGGCGAAACGGAGATTATCTTCCTGGCATAAATCTCCCAAGTAATCTCAGGGCTACCTCCAGCCTTGAAGAAGCGCTTGCAGGGGCCGAGCAGGTTTACCTTGCGGTTCCATCTCAGACCCTTCGCGAAAACCTGGTGGAGTGGAATGGTCTCATTCCAAAAGATGCAACCCTTGTTAGCTTGATCAAGGGCCTTGAGCAAAACACTGGTTTACGCATGTCTGAAGTCATGCACGAGGCCACAGGTTTTGATTTTGATCAGTTGGCTGTGGTTTCAGGGCCGAACCTGGCGCTGGAGATTGCCAAGGGAGAACCGGCAGCATCGGTCTGCGCGAGTCCTAGCGCTGAGCGTGCAGCTGAGGTGGCAAAAGTATGTTCCAGCGATTACTTCACCGTCTTCACAAATCAAGACCTAATCGGCACTGAACTTGGTGGTGTCCTCAAGAACTTGATCGCGGTTGCGATTGGAATAGTGAGTGGTTTGGGATATGGGCAGAACACCAAGGCATCGATAATGACCCGTGGCCTTGCTGAAATCACAAACTTTGCAGTTGCCCAAGGCGCAAGGCGCAGGACGATGTTCGGCCTTGCAGGACTGGGTGACCTGATTGCTACCAGTGAGTCTTCTTTGTCTAGAAACTTTAGGGCTGGAGAAATGCTCGGCAAGGGCTACTCCAAACGAGAGGTTCTAAAGCGCATGCAGCAAACCGCAGAGGGCCTTAGTTCTGTAGAACCTGTGCTAGAGCTTGCAGCTCGCCATGGCATTGAGATGCCGATCGCATCCCAAGTGTTGGATGTTATTGAGGGCAGAATGAACCCGAAAGACTTTGGTAGGCAGTTGAACCTGCAGGACGCTGTGGAGGTCGAGTAATGCAAACCATTGCACTGATTTATGGCGGCCAGTCAGCTGAACACTCCGTTTCTTGCGTCACAGCCCTTGGTGTTTTGTCTGCAATCGACCAATCCAAGTATCGGGTTTTGCCGATAGGAATCACAAAGTCAGGGAAGTTCACCGAGCACCCGATTGAGAGTAACTGGAAGCTTGCCGATTTCCCAGCCGTTGACGAGCATGCAGCAGAGGTGTTTTTTCGCCCAGGCTCTAATCAGCTCAGGCTTTCCTCAGGAGAGCTAGTCACCATCGACCTGGCATTCCCAGTACTGCACGGCCCAAATGGAGAAGACGGTTCAGTTCAAGGCCTGTTGCAACTAATGGGAGTTCCATACGTTGGTAACGGGGTTTTAGCCTCGTCGCTTGCAATGGAAAAGTCCAAGGCGAAGGCTGTGTTTCGGGATGCCGGGATCAAGGTTGCCGACGAAATTGTTATTGAGCGCACGAACTACAACTTGCACCCTGACCGCGAGCTCGCTCGTGCGAAACAATTCGCTGTTGCTGAAGTTTTTGTGAAGCCCTCGCGGTCAGGCTCTTCCGTCGGCGTTTCGCTGGTTACCGACCCGACGGACCTGAAACCAGCCATAGAGGCTGCGCTAAAGCTGGATCAGACCGCTTTGATTGAGAAGCGGGTCCATGGGCGCGAGGTGGAGTGCTCTGTTTTGGAAAAGCCCAACGGCGAATTACTGGTCTCTTTGGCTGGAGAGATCGTTGTTAGCGGTAGGGATTTTTACGACTACGAAGCCAAGTATTTAGATGGCGGAGCCGAGCTGTTGGTTCCCACCATCTTGACCGAGGCCGAGCTTCAGAGAATGCATGAGCTTGCCATTAGAGCTTTCAGGGCCCTCGGTTGTTCTGGGCTTGCGCGTACCGACTTTTTCTTGGGAGATGACGGTTTCACCCTGACCGAGGTAAACACCATGCCGGGATTTACTCCAATTTCGATGTATCCGGCGCTCTTTGCGGCAACGGGAGTGAGCTATCAGGAGCTGGTGGAGACCTTGATTCAGACCGGATTAGCTCGCGGAGTTGATCCGCGCTAGTTCGAAACCGTAGTGCAGGTTTTGGTTGCGGGAATCTGGGAAACAGCTCCGCTGAGGGACTCCAGCGCAGTGATGCCACTTGCGTTGACGGAGTCCACAATCACCTCGACAGCGGGGAATCTTGCGTAGCTGATAAACCTATAGCTGGGAGCTTCTGAGTCATCGACTAGCCAGTCAACATCTCCCGCGGTAACGCAGGGCAAGGTCGATACCTCCACGCCCTCCAATCCGCAGCGCAACAGCACTGCCGCGGGGTCACCCCAGGCACCTGTGGCTTGAGCATTGGTGATTCGTTGATCAAGCTCACCAATTTGATCAGGAAGTCGCACAGAAACCTCCGCGCAGGCTGGATCATTTGAACCTTCCGCGGCGGAGAGGTTGACCATGGGAGCGCAGCCGGATAGAACCAGCACAAAGGGGATTAGCAAGAGCTTTCGCATCTAATACAGGCTAGCGTTATCGGGTGAATTATTTCGGCCCGACTGTCTTTGAATTAGGTGAGAGTGAAGCGCTTAGACGCGCAACAGCTTTCTTCAAACCCGGTCAGCACACCATCGTTGGCTCTGGAGATGATGCGGCTGTAGTTTCCTCAGGTGGCCGATACGTGGTGACAACCGACACCATGGTTGAGAATCGTGACTTCAGAACCAGCTTCTCTTCTGGGTTTGACCTTGGCTACAAGGCGGTTGGCTCTAATCTGGCCGATGTTGCCGCCATGGGAGCAAAGCCCACAGCCCTGGTCGTGGCGCTGGTTGTCAACGAAACAACAACCCAAGGATGGCTCGAGGATTTTGCTCGCGGGCTTCAAGCCGGAATTGACGAGCTTTCCCCGGGGGCAGAGATTGTTGGGGGAGATCTAGCCCGTGGCAATGAGCTAGTGATTGCCGTCACCGCTCACGGTGAGCTGAGTTCAGAGCCGGTACTGAGAAGTGGCGCAAAGCCAGGTGACCTGTTGGCACTCGCCGGCACCCTGGGCAGAGCAGCCTGTGGCTTAGATCTGCTTCTTTCCCCAGACCAGACTCTTGCAAAGGCCTATGACGACTGGGTATCGGTGCAACTTCGGCCGAACCCACCAATCGCGCTCGGTCAGGCCGCGGCTGGGCTGGCAACGGCCATGATGGACGTCTCCGATGGCTTGTCGCTAGATGCCACCCGCTTGGCTAAAGCTTCTGGAGTATCGATTCGTTTATCAAGCGCCGCTCTCAGCGGCTACGAAGCAGTTCTGGAACTTGCTGCCCAATCGTTTCGGGCGAGAGGCTTTGAGGCTAGTGAAAGAGATTGGGTGCTGCACGGTGGTGAAGACCATTCACTTCTGGCGACCTTTCCGAAAGGCAGCCAACTTCCACGGGGCTTTAAGGTAATTGGTGAGGTCATCCCGAAAGCTAGCTCGTCTCTTTACTTAGACCAAGAGCCCCTCGAGCCAAAAGGCTGGGATTCGGTTCGCTCTTAGGCGTGCAGCTCAGCGTTGAGCTCTATGCCCTTTCCCTCTCGGGCGATTGCTTCAACTGCACCATTGAGTGAGTTTCGCCGGAAAAGTAGTCCAGGCAATCCAGACAGCTCCGCTGCCTTCACAACCTGAGTGCGACCATCAACGATGAGGTTGACCTTGGTTCCTGAGGTGACATAAAGTCCGGCCTCCACAATTGAGTTGTCTCCTATTGAGATGCCAATCCCTGAGTTTGCACCGAGCAGGGCATTCTTACCGATTGAGACCCTGTGGGTGCCACCTCCAGAGAGGGTTCCCATAATCGATGCCCCACCGCCAATGTCAGATCCATCCCCAACCACCACGCCTTGAGAAATGCGGCCTTCAACCATTGAGGCCCCAAGGGTGCCGGCATTGAAATTCACGAACCCTTCGTGCATCACAGTTGTGCCAGGGGATAGGTGTGCTCCGAGTCGAACTCGATTCGCGTCAGCAATTCTCACCTTGTTTGGCACCACATAGTCGATAAGTCTTGGGAACTTGTCTATTGAGTGCGCAATGATCCCGTGCTTGCGAAGCGTCATTGCGCGCTCTCTAAAGTCATCCAGCGCCATTACCCCGCGATTGGTGAATGCAACAATCGGCAGATTCGGAATCAAGCCGTCGAGATTAATCGAGTTGGGAGTAACTAGCAGGTGGGACAGTAGGTGCAGCCTGAGGTAAGCATCCTGGGTTGACTCGACCGGCTGGTCAAGCGCGATCTCTACCCTGATAACTTCCGTAGAAACGTTTCTAACTTCATCGACGCCAACCATTTGGTCAAGCTCTCGGGGAGAGAACCACTGCAGGTCTGACTTTGGGGCTTCACCAACCTCCGGAGCCGGGAACCAGACGTCAAGCACCATCCCATCACTAGAGATGGTGGCTAGCCCATGGCCCCAGGCTTTAGAAGAAAGATAGGTTGCGCTCATCGACCCAAGAATACAGGTAGCCTTTTGAGCATGCCGCTAGACCTAAACGCCAATTTGGTTGAACTTACTCTTGAGGTTTGCAACCTCGAGTCTGTTTCCGGAAATGAGTCGGCACTCGCCGATCAAATTGAGTTAGCTCTAAATGACCTAAATCATCTAAGTGTGGTCCGCGATGGAAACGCGGTGGTAGCCATGACCAACCTCAGCCGGGAAAAGCGAGTCATCATCGCCGGCCACATTGACACAGTTCCAGTAGCGGATAACCTACCCGCCGCTTTGCACCACTTTGAGCGCGAACAAGTCATTTTCGGCAGAGGTTCTGTGGATATGAAGGGTGGGGTCGCGGTCATGCTAAAGCTAGCGGCCGAGCTCACCTCGCCGCGCTACGACATCACTTGGATTTTCTATGACAACGAAGAGGTCGCATCCGACCTCAATGGCCTGGGGCGGATTTCAAGACAGAAGCCAGAGTTACTCAAGGGCGACTTTGCAGTTTTGTGTGAGCCGACCAGTGCGCTGATCGAGGGGGGCTGCAATGGCACAGTTCGAATTGAGCTGAGCGCCAAGGGAGTGAAGGCTCACTCGGCTAGGCCATGGATGGGTGCTAACGCTCTACATGCCCTAGCACCAGCACTCAACACCTTGGTCAGCTTCGAACCAGAGACGGTTTCAGTTGACGGCTTGGACTATCGCGAGAGCCTGAACGCAGTGATGGCTTCGGCTGGAATTGCAACGAACGTGATTCCAGATAGCGCAACTCTGACAATTAACTATCGGTTCGCCCCTTCTCGCACCCGACTTGAAGTTGAGCAAAAGCTCAGAGACCTCTTTCCCGGATTTGAAATCGAGGTCACGGACTTTGCCCTGGGTGCGAGGCCGGGTCTAAACCTCGGTATGGCTCAAGAGTTTGCGACAGTGGTGAACATCCCAGCCAGGCCCAAGTACGGCTGGACCGATGTCGCTCGCTTTGCTGAACTTGGCATTCCCGCGGTGAACTATGGCCCAGGTGATCCATCGCTTGCTCATGCTGACAACGAAAACCTTCCCGTGGGCCATCTTTTTGATTGCCATGCGGGCCTCGGAGGCTGGCTCAGAGGATAGCGGGTTGGCTATCTAGCCCGATTTTTGCTTTAATTGAAGTTCGAGCAGTTTTCCTAGGAGTTTTTGTCATGGCAGCAATGAAGCCACGTACCGGCGATGGTCCAATGGAGGCTGAGCGCGAGCCTCGCGGACTGATTGTGCTTCGCGTTCCACTTGAGGGTGGCGGTCGCCTAGTCGTATCCGTGAACGAAGCTGAGGCTAAGGAGCTTCACTCGGTTCTAGCGGGCGTTATTAAGAAATAAGCCCTAGCGCTTATAAACAATCAGCAGGCCGTCGCCAACCATGGAAATGGTTGAGGTGAAGTCATCCGAGGATTCAAAGCTCCTAAGAGCTGACCTGATTCCACTTGTCTCATCGTCCCTTAGCGCTGGGTTTGGAACTCTGTCCCGCCATAGCGCGTGAGCAATCACGATTGCACCTTTCGGCCTAACCAGAGAAACTGCGGTGGGGAGAATCTCCTCAAGGTCTTCTGGGTCAATGTCAATGAAGACCAGGTCGTAGGCCGACTCGGCCATATTCCCCATCACATTAATTGCCTTGCCGGTTATTGCCCTGATTCGGTTGGGGGCAATCGCACTGTTCTTGAAGGTCTCTTTTGCGACATTTTGGTACTCGGGTTCCGAGTCAATTGTGGTCAGCACACTGTCCTTTGAGGCGCTCAGCAGCCAAAGGCTTGAGACGCCGGCACCCGTTCCAACCTCGACAATGTTCTTAGCTTGGGTGAGCCCAGCAATCACCGCCAATTGCGAACCGGTGGCTGGGGTGATGGCCTCTACCCCAAGTTCGTCCGCATGCCTCCTGGCAGCGCGAATAAGTTCAGGTTCCACTGCGTAGTCTTCGGCGTATTTCCAACTGGCAATTTTGTCTATCATCTTGCGCCAAGTGTAGGTTCGCCTGGTGTAATTCTTCTGGATTCGAAGAGGTAAACTCTTGGCATGTTCGGTCTAAGCACAGAGAAGGTCATCCTGCTGCTGCTGCTTGCCGTCCTAATCCTCGGGCCGGATCGGATCCCCCACTACGCCAAAAAGCTCGGCGAACTCGTTCGTAAGGGCAAGCGAATGTTGGACAACGCCCAGAGCCAGATGAAGAATGAGCTCGGTGATGGTTACGAGGATGTGGACTGGAAGAAGCTAGACCCAAGGCAATACGACCCAAGGCGAATTGTTCGCGAAGCGTTGCTCGAGGAAAAGAAGCAAGCTCGCAACATGGCCCAGCAGCTAAATTCAGCAAAGCCCCTGCAGAAGCCACTCGAGGTTGGCGAGGCTGCGCCGTTTGATCCCGACGCTACCTAAAGCTTTCCCATCAACCTAGCCAGCTTGGTCATCAGCGGCGCCATCTTCTTGAAGTCTTTTGCACGGTTTGGAAGCCCAATTGGCAACCTGTTTGCAACACCTATGGTTCTAGTCTCAGTGAAGCGCAGTAGTCCGCCAGGGCCCGAGCGGCGACCCATTCCAGACTGCTTCATACCACCCATGGGAGCAGCCATGGATGCCATGGTGGCGCGGTAGCCTTCGTTGATGTTCACTGAACCAGCCATCAATCTGGATGCTAGTGACAGGGCTTTCTTCGGATCCCCAACAATGGAGGCGTTCAAGCCGAATTCAGTCGCGTTTGCAAGCTCAACGGCTTCATCGAGTGAGTTGTAGCCGACTAGGGCAATCACCGGACCAAAGACCTCTTTGTGCAGGATCTCTGCGCCAAGTGGCAAATCTGCCAAAACTGTGGGGGCGTAGAAGTTTGGACCAATTTCAGCAAGGGGCTTACCACCGGTAACGACTCTTGCACCCTCAGCCTTTGCTCTTTCAATAAATCCAGAGACTCTATCGAGCTGCGCCTTTGAGCTAAGCGCACCTAGATCAAACTCAAACTTTCTCGAGTCACCTAAAGTCAAGCTTTCAACTTTCGACTTCAAGATTTGCTCGAACTGCGCCATGGCGTGGTTTGGAACATAGATTCTTTCAATTGATACGCACAACTGCCCAGAGTTGCCAAACGCAGACCCAATTGCTATCTCAGCAGCCTTCTCAAGGTCAGCCCCCGGCATCACAATCATGGGAGTCGTGCCGCCGAGTGCGAGTGAGTAGCCAACAAGTCTCCTTGCCGCGCGTTCCGCCACAATCTTGCCGGTTGGCGTTGATCCCGTGAAGGCAACGTAGTCTGCGTTATCGGTCACCGCGTTTCCAACCTCAGCAGGCTCGCCATAGACGACTCTCCAGATCCCCTCTGGGACCCCTGCCCGCACAGCTAAATCTCTTGCGAAAACCACGGTCTTGGCGGTTTGGTTGTCGGCCTTTTGAACTACCGCGTTTCCTGCTAGCAGCGCTGGGATGACATCCATCATCGTTAGGGCCAGGGGGTAATTCCAGGGGGTAATGATTCCAACCACACCGACTGCCTGCGGCTCGATGTATGCCGAGAGCATGACCGGGACTCCAGCCTTGACTCTGCTGCGACGCATGAGCTTCGGTGCGACCTTGGCGTAATAAGAGATTGACCCTAGAGCTCCCGTAATTTCTTCAAAGGCGTGCGAGCGTGATTTTCCCGTTTCTTGCTGCAGCTGATCCATTAGCTGCTCTTGATTTTCAATCAGCAAATCTGCAAGCTTTGCAGCGATTTTTGCTCTGGTTTTTGCGCCGAGTGCATCCCAGGATGGCTGCAATTCCTTGGCCTCGGCAAACTGGATGGCAACATCCTTGGCAGACATGCCATCCAGACTGTGAAGCTGTTGTCCGGTGACGGGGTTTATCACGCTAATTGAGTTCATAGACTCTATTAACTCAGAGAAATGCCCAGCCGCTTCCCACTCAGACCTCTGGGTTTACTAGCAATCAACTTTGCAATCTCTGAGATAGCAATGCTCACCGGGTGCATTGGGTCAGAGATCACGAGCGGCAGCCCAGCATCTGAAGCCGCTCTGAGCTCGCTTGCAATCGGGATCTGACCCAATACGCTTACGCGTGATCCAGTTGTTTCACTCAACGCGCTAGCTACGGCCTCGCCGCCTCCAGAGCCAAATATCTCGAGTCTGTGACCATCCTGATCGAGGTAGCTCATGTTTTCGATCACTCCGAGAATTTCGCCACCTGTTTGAACTCCGATTGCTCCGGAGCGCTGCGCAACAGTTGCCGCGGCCGCCTGCGGGGTTGTCACAACCACGGAGCTGGCCCCAGGCAACAGTTGGCCCAGGCTGATTGCAACATCACCTGTTCCAGGCGGCAAGTCGACAATCAGGTAGTCCAAATCGCCCCAGTAAACATCAGTGAGGAACTGCTCGATTGCCCTGTGCAACATCGGCCCGCGCCAAGCCACCGGTTTGTTGTCCGACACGAAAAAGCCGATAGAAATCACCTTCACGTCAAAGGCAATCGGGGGCAGCATCAGCTCATCCACTTTTGTCGGCCCGGTTGTTATTCCAAGCTGACCGGGAATCGAGTAGCCAAAGATGTCGGCATCCAGTAGCCCTACTTTGTTACCCAGAGACGCCAGCGCCACCGCCAGGTTTGCGGTCAAGGTTGACTTGCCCACTCCTCCTTTGCCAGATCCAACAAACACCACTTTGGTGAGGCTTTCTGGTTGGGCGAATGGGTTGAAGCGAATAGGTTTACCACCTCTGAGTTTTTCCTTTAGAGCGTCGCGCTCCTGAGCGGTCATCGTGCTCATTGTGAGATCGAGCTTGAAGTCCTTCAGGGCCGACCTAACCTCTCGCTCGATCTGCTGAGCAGCGGGGCAGCCAGTAATCGTAAGCTTCACCGTAACTGAAACCTCAGATTTGCTCTCTGAGGTAATCTCAACCATTCCAAGGTCTGTGATGGGTGCGCGAAGCTCGGGGTCGATGACTCCCTGTAGTCGCTTAAGTGCCTCAGACATTTTACTTTCGATGGTTTAGCTAACAGAGATAACCCTATTTGTTTGGCTTGACTCTCTGACACAATGCTTCAATGGCAGAAACCAACAAACCAGGTCTTATCGTTCCGAGTGGACATGCGCTTGGAGAATTCAGCACCTACCAGGAGGCTACAACCCTGGTGGAGAAGCTCATCGCTGGTGACTTTCCTCCGGCAAAGATTGCCATTATCGGTAAAGATCCGGTTTTAGTGGAGCGAGTTCGGTCCAGACTCGGCTATGGCAGAATCGCGCTTTCTGGCGCGATTACGGGACTCTGGCTAGGGATCTTGGTGGCACTGTTAGCTGGGACTGGAGTAACAACCAATCCTGCGGGCCAGTTGGACTTTGTGCCGCAAGCATTCGCCGCGGTCGCAGTGGTTGGTGCTGGCATAGGCATGTTCATCAACATCTTGCGCTTTGCCCTTAGTAAGAATAAGCGCGGGTTCCTGTCCAGCCAGATGCCAATTGCCTCCAGATACCAGGTGCTGGTTCCTCACGAGGACGCAGGGCAGGCGCTAAAGATTCTTTCAGCCGGCACTGCCCAGTAGCTGCTCCGCATACCAGGCTTCAATTCCAGCAACGGTGCGGGGGAGGGCAGCGCTTAGATTTTCAACGCCAGACTCTGTCACCAAGACATCGTCTTCGATCCTCACGCCGATTCCTCTGAGTTCAGCAGGGACCTTTAGGTCATCTTTGTGGAAGTAGAGACCCGGCTCGATCGTGAAGATCATGCCCGGCTCTAAAATCCCGTCTTGGTAAAGCTCACGCTTTGCCTGAGCGCAATCGTGGACATCAAGGCCCAGGTGGTGGCTCGTTCCGTGCACCATGTACCGGCGGTGGTGTTGCCTTTCAGGCTCAAGCGCCTCTTCTGGTGTGACCGGAATCAGACCCATTTCACTGACGCGTCGAGCAATTACCTGCATCGCTGCGTTGTGGATCTCTCGGAATTTGATGCCGGGCTTAGCAACTGCAAACGCAGCATCCGCTGCCTCGAGAACGGCTTCGTAAACAAGCTTTTGCGCGGCGGTGAATTTTCCATTGACTGGAATGGTTCTTGTGACATCAGCTGTGTAGAGCGAGTCGAGTTCGACGCCTGCATCGACCAAAATCAGGTCGCCATCCAAAACCTCGCCATCATTTCTGGTCCAGTGCAGAATGCATGCATTGGCCCCGCTGGCTGCGATGGTTGAGTAGCCAAGGTCATAGCCTTCAAGCCTTGCTCTGGAGAAGAATGCTCCTTCGACCATGCGCTCGCCGCGTTTTATGCGCTGCGCTAGGGGGAGTGAACGAGCAACATCGCCAAAGCCTGCAATCGTGGCGTTGACCGCTTCGCGCATTTGTCGAATCTCGTAATCATCTTTCACAAAGCGCAAAGTCGAGACAGCCTCGGCCAATTTCGCTGAGGCAAGGGTCAACGCTTTGGGATTGTCTTTCTTGAACTTTTCAAACTTTGCCAGATCCTTGGTCTTGATTCCCAACTGCGCTTGCACATCGGCCAAACTCGGGCGCTTTCCGACCCAGAACTCACCAATTGCGGAGTTTGCAAAAAACTCATTACTCTCGCGGCCAGCAGTTGGCCTGAAGTAGAGCGAGGACTTCACCTTCTTTTCCCTGGCGTCAATAACAAGTACCGACCCGGGGACAGTCTCTGAACCCCACCCGGTTAGGTGAGAGAACGCGGAATGCGCGCGGTAGTGGTAGTCGGTGTCGTTTGCTCTGACCTTTGGGTCGCCCGCCTCGATGATGAGGAGCTTGCCCGGGAACTGAGCCGCAAGCTTTTCGCGACGCTTGGCGGCATAGTCGGCAACTTCCCATCGCGCAGGTAAGTCTCTGGGCTGATCCGCCCAATCCGATGAGATAAAACTCAAGAATTCCTTTGAGTGGGGAGTGCGGGAGCGGTTGCTAGCGGCAGACTTCTTTGACATAGCTACTATTCTGCTCCTGTGATAGACCTTCATGCACACACAAATCACTCAGACGGCTTAGATTCACCATCTGAACTGATTCAGAATGCAAAAAATGCTGGTGTCAGCGTGCTCGCTATCACGGATCACGACACCGTATCGGGCTGGGAAGAGGCGGCGCTCGCCGCAGAGTCTTTGGGAATCGGGTTGATTCCGGGGATTGAAGTCTCCACTCGAGCAGAGCTGCCAAATGGTCGTGGAATAAGTGTTCACATTCTCGCCTACTTGCCTAGCCCAGAGCATGAACCGCTCATGTCACGCCTGGCCGCCACCCGCGAGTCAAGGGTCACCAGGGCCCAGCGCATGGTTGATTTACTGGCGATTGACTACCCAATCAGTTGGGGCGAGATTGTTTCAAATATCCAGCCAGGCTCCACAGTCGGGCGTCCGGCTCTTGCAGATGCCTTGGTCAGGGCTGGAGTGGTTGCCAATAGATCTGAGGCCTTTGAATCAATTTTGCATCGCAAGTCGAAGTACTACGTGTCTGAGCTATCTCTTCCAACCCTCGAGGCAATTCGCCTTATTGCTGGAGCGGGCGGGGTTTCTGTGATGGCACATCCACTCATTGACTTTCCCGCAGCCGCATCAGTGGAAGATCTGCCTGCGGATCACTTCGAGGAGTTGATTGCTGCGGGGCTAAATGGGTTTGAGATCAACCACAGGGCTGTGCCACAAAACGCCAGAAACTGGCTTGCTGAATTGGCCTTCAAGCACGATTTGATTGTGACTGGATCGAGTGATTACCACGGCATCGCTGGCAAAGACAACCGGCTTGGCGAGAATCAGACCAGCTCAGAAATGCTGCAGCGAATTATCGATCAGGCGACTGGCTTCGAACCGTTTTTGTAGTTGCGCTGGCGGGAGCGCGTGCGCTTTGGTCGTTCGGCCTGGGTCAGTGCAGGCTTAGTCTCCTTTGGCCTGGAAGCACGAGTATCCGACTTGGCTGGCTCATCCCTTGCCGGCTTCGCTTTTCCGATTCTGCCTTTAGTCCCGGGCGCGATTCCCAAATCGGAATAAAGATGCGGTGAATTTGAGTATGTTTCCACTGGCTCTGGGTTACCAAGCTCTAACTCACGGTTGATATGCACCCAGCGAGCCATGTCCTCCCAGTCCACAAAAGTAATCGCTACCCCAAGCTTGCCAGCTCGACCCGTTCTTCCAACGCGGTGAAGATAGGCTTTCTCATCCTCTGGGACTGAGTAGTTGATGACGTGAGTCACATCATCGACATCAATACCTCTCGCAGCAACTTCGGTTGCCACCAGAATCTCTTTCTTGCCGGTGCGGAAAGCGTTCATCGAACGCTCGCGTGCTTCCTGATTCATGTCTCCGTGAAGCGGTGTTGCGTTGAAACCGCGGTCAACAAGTTCTTCCGTGAGCCTTGCGCTTGTGCGCTTGGTTCTGACGAAGATCACTGTCTTTCCACGGCCCTCAGCCTGCAGAATGCGGCCAACTACCTCATCCTTGTCGAGGCTGTGAGCTCGATAGGTGAACTGTTTGATGTCCGCCTTGGTTTTGCCCTCGTCAGGGTCGGAGACTCTGATGTGGATCGGTCGGTTTTGGTATTTGCGTGCAAGATTCAAAATAGCGGCGGGCATCGTTGCTGAGAACAGCATTGTCTGGCGACCAGCAGGGGTGTATGCAAATAGCTTTTCGACATCGGGCAGGAAGCCTAGGTCGAGCATTTCATCCGCTTCATCCAAAACCATGAACTTGATCTTTGAAAGGTCAAGCATCTTTTGCTTCGATAGATCAATGAGTCGTCCCGGGGTTCCAACAACGACCTGGGCGCCGGCCTTGATTGCCGCTATCTGACCTTCGTAAGCCTTGCCGCCATAGATTGCGACAACTTTGGTTTTGCGATTTGCAGCAGCCAGCTCGATGTCAGATGCAACCTGAACGGCCAGCTCTCGGGTTGGGACTACCACCAGTGCCTGAACACCGGCCTGAGGTTCTACCCCTAGTGCTTGAAGCATGGGGAGGCCAAACCCCAGTGTCTTTCCGGTTCCAGTTTTTGCCTGCCCAATTACGTCGGTACCGGATAACGCAACTGGAATGGCTTCCTGTTGAATTGGGAATGGTTCGGTGATGCCCCTGGAATTTAGGGCATCGCAGATGTCCTGGTCGATGCCAAGTTCTTGAAAAGTCAAAAATCTCTCCGTTGATTTAGGTTCGCCAATTATTTGTGGCGGTTCGCTCGGTTATAAGCTTGCGGAGTGCTGGATTGGTTTCGCAGAATTCGTAAGGTGTCACAGAAGCTGACGCTTCCGTCTCGCGACGCCTCTTCAGGTCGCAGTCAAGTCCAGCTCAACCCTCAAAAGCTTACTCCTAGCGCGGAGATTTATCTCGGCCAGCTTTCTTACCTGTCTCTGGTAACTGCACAGATCCTAGAAAATGACTCCGTGCTTGCCCCATCGACCGCCTACCGACAGAAGCAGTTGAAGGTTGCTGACGTTTACAAAGATCGGCATCGCGAGCTGACCACAATGCTTTCAAAGCTTGGTAAGGACGCCGTCGATATCGAAGATCGCTTCGGGCCACGGATTGACGAGCTATTCGAGCGGACCGCTGGTGTCGGCTGGCACGAATCACTCATGAGGCTTCACATCGTGCTGGGAATCTTGGAGCATTCTGCAAGTAGCGTTGGCAAGGGGCTTAGCTCCGCAACTCGCAACAAGGTAGACGATCTCCTAAAGCGTGACTTGCTGGCTCAGTACTGCTCGACAGCTTTGAAATCCGAACTTCAAAGAAGCCCAGAGATTGCCGGCAAGTTGGCTATGTATGGCAGGTCATTGGTGGCCGATGTGCTTTTGGAAGTGAGGAACTCGGTTTCCCTAGCGAAAGTTCTGACCGAAGTTCCAACCGGCAAAATCGACAAGGCTCGAGCTGAGTTCAAGGTTTTGGAACCTTTCGTGTCCGAGCTGATTGCTGCCCACACGGTGCGAATGGATGAACTAGGCCTTACCGCCTAGGCGAATAGCCTCAAGGGCTTTCGCCTCCTCAGTCTCTCGAGTTTTGCGAATGTAACCAACTCCGAACCAGGTGGCCACTGGCATCAGCAGCATGACAATTAGCCAAATCCAAGCCTCTTGGTATGAAAATCCGAACCAGGTGAGCAAAAGCCAGAGCACACTGCCTGAGGTAAGTGCGATAGCGCCGGGCACCAGCGCGCCGTAGTGCTCGGATTTTGGCATCACAAAAGGAGCAACCAGAGCAAGAATCAGTGCGTAAAAGACAACAACTAAAAGTTCCATTAGGCGATAAATCCTACCGACCGGGCCTTTTCAGCTCCGATCTCGACGTATGTGATTGCAGCGGTGGGAACCAAAATAGTCTTTCCCTTTTCATCCTCAAAGGTCAACAATGCGGCCTTGGTCTCAATGGCTTGCTGAACCAAAGTGGCCAACTCCTTTGAGCTCAACTTTGACTCAAAACTCAAATCCCGAGCGCTCTGGGAAATGCCAATCCTTATTTCCATTTGATTCCTCCAACCTCAAGGTTACGTCATGAAAATGTCATGGCCTGCACTTAGATTGAGTCGATGCCGCAATTGTTTGATTACGCCAGCGTGGAGCTAGAGGTAGATCTCAACTTCCAGGTTTCTTGCGTTGTGGGCGCTCCTTCGACTGGCAAAACCACCCAGCTGATCAGGTCGGTACTCGAGCTCGAAAAATCAGTGAATCCGGATCAAATCTTGGTGCTGACACCAAGCCGCTCAGCCGCCGCAAGGCTTCGAGATCAAATTGCCCTCGCTAGCACTCTTCCATCAAGTAGCGCACGTGCGCGGTCGGTGGCGAGCTTCGCTTTTGAGCAAGTCGCCAGGAATACAGCTGGTGTAAAGCTGATGTCGGGACCCAATCAGCAGCAGCTTTTGGCTGCACTTGTGACAAAGGCCCAGAACTCGAAAGATTGGGGCTTCAATCCCAAAGCCGTCGGCCTCAGCGCTTTTGCTCAGGAACTGCGTGACCTGGTTCAGGTCGTCATGGAGTTTGACCTGTCCCTTGAGGACTTGCAGGCCCTGTGGTTGGAGTTTCCAGAACTCAAGTTAGCGCCGCTCTTAGAGATTCTTCCGCAATACCTTGCGGAACTTTCAGCAACCCAAACCTTGGACCCAGCATCCCTACTCACTCAGGCCAGGCAGTCGGTCGGGTCGAAGTTTGCTTGGGTTTTGGTTGACGATGCACAGGATCTTTCAATAGCTGGCCTGGGTCTAATTCAGGAGCTTTCAAAAAACAGCCGAGTACTGCTCTTTGGGGATCCAGATGCCGGAGTGCTTGGTTTCAGATCAGCAGAACCAGGTGAGTTCCTGCGGTTCGGCAATCTCCAAATTCTGAAGCGAACACTGACCAAATCCCAAGAGATTCAAGCGGTAATGGCGAGGTTTGCTCGGAAACTCGCGCCGGCTGGGGCTGGCCGACAAAGGTCTGTGCTGCTCTCGCCTGACGTGACCCCAAAAGCGGAAATCTTTTCAAGCACATCTGCAGAAGCTGACGCTCTAGCAGCAAAACTGCGCAGATTGCGACTCGAGCAAGACATCTCGTTTTCCGAAATGGCGGTTGTGCTTCGAACCCAGAGTCAGGTCATGCAGCTATCCACCGAACTCTCCGCTAGGAATGTCCCCGTCAGATCAAGCGCAGCTTTTGAACCCGTGGGGCAGAATCAACTCACTCGTGCCATCTTGGAGACTTGCCAGTTAGCGCTGAAGCAAGAAAACGCGAAACTTATCAAGGGCATTCTGGCGTCGAGCTTCATCGGTCTAACCTCTATTGAGCTGAGACGACTCGAGCGCCAGCTCGTTCATCAACTTGGCGTTGAGGCCGACCGGGCCTGGGAGCATGTCCTGGGGCATGGTTTCAGCTACGAGTCTCCCGAGGCTCGAGTTTTGAACGGATTGCTTGAAATCATTCGCAAGGTGGAGTCTTCGGAAATCCATTCTGCGCATCAGCTGATTTCCTTGGTTTGGGAGTTTGTCCCGAAGAAGCTCAAGGTGCTCGCCCTCGGCTCCTCTGAGGTTGCCCTGGCGGCAAACCGCGATCTTGATGCCAGCTTGAGACTCTTTGCAGCCGCAATTCGTTTCGATGAGTCGCCCAGGGGTGGGCTAGCTGAGTTTGTCTTGCAGCAACTCAACCTAACCATCGCTGAGGACACCCTCGCTAAGTTCTCTGAGCAAGACGCTGTGCTTGTCACTACTGCTAGCGCATTACCCGCGCAAAGCTTCAAGATTGTGGCAATGCCTCGACTTCAAGATGGGATTTGGCCGAACCTTCGACCTAGAAACTCGTTGCTGGGAGCAGTTTCACTGCGGGCATTTCTATCCGGGCGAATCGATAGCCCGCTCTTACCGGTCCGGTCAGAACTAGCCGACGAGATTCGACTTTTCTACAAAGCCCTGGGTGCGGCCCAAGACCAGATCATTGTGTCAGCCATGAAGAGCCCAGACGAACAGCCCTCCCAGTTTTTTGCCATCGGTAAATTCGAGCTAGTTGACCAGTTTGTTCCAGTCGATTTTGATTTGCGGCGGTTGGTTGGCCGCCTTCGTGCCCAACTCAAATCTGGCGATCAGAGTGCGGCTGGGCTTTTGGCTGGCTTTGCCCTGGCAGGGGTGCCCGGGGCCGATCCGGCAAATTGGCAGGGCCTTCTCGAGCCCAGCAGTCAAGACCCAATCTTCTCAGAGGACGAACAGATGCACCTCAGCGCTTCAAGTCTCGAGGCTTTTGAGCGCTGCCCGCTACATTGGTTTGTCAAGACTTTTGCCGTTGGGCAATCGAGTTTTCAGGCCTCCATAGGAACGCTCCTGCACTCTGCCTTTGAACTTGCGACCAATCCCGATGACCTTTTGACTTACCTTGAATCCAACTGGCACACCCTGGAGTTCGAAAACAGTTGGCAAGCGGCCTCGCAGAAGCGAAGAGCATTGGAGATGGCCATTCTGGCGGGCAACTACCTAAAGGAGAACCCAATCGCCGATGCCACAGAGCAAGGGTTCGAGATCGAGCACGGGCGGTTGATGATACGCGGGAAAATTGACCGAATCGAACGGACCTCAACTGGCCTCGTTGTTGCCGACTTGAAAACTGGGAAGACCAATCTTGATGCGAAAGACAACTTGCAACTCGCCGTTTATCAACTGGCAGTTTCCAAACTGCGGCCCAATGAAGTTGTCGAAGGCGCCAGGTTGGTCTCAGTAGGAACAGGCAAGCTAAAAGTCTCTGAGCAGCCCGCGCTTGATTCAGAATCCATCGAGTTGCTTACTGCGGCCTTTGATAGATTCTTGGACCAGGGGAATCTGCCCGATCTTGTTGCCAATGTGACAGAGCATTGCTCAGAGGATGGTAACTGCAAGCTTCTACTGGCGAGGCAGGTCTCCGATGCCTAAGTTCTCAGCGCAGCAGGTTTACTCAGTCATTAGCCCATACACTCTCACCCCTGAGCAGTCAGCCGCGGTGGAGGGCGCATCGCTAACTGATCCCACTCTTGTCATCGCGGGTGCCGGTAGTGGAAAAACCGAGCTAATGACAGTTCGGATTTTATACTTGGTGGCCAATGAATTTGCTACTCCAAACCAGATTCTCGGTCTCACCTTCACAAAGAAGGCAGCGAGTGAACTAAGCGCTAGGGTTTTGCGATCGTTGTATCTCATGCGAGAGACCAGCCTTTGGCCCGAGGGGCTGGACCAGGACTTCCTGCCTCCCTATATCACCACTTACAACTCATTTGGTAACGAGGTTTTCCGCCAAAACGCTCTGGCCGTTGGGTATGAACCTGACTCACAGGTCCTCACCGAGGCAGGCGGAGTTGCGCTGGCCAAAGAGCTCCTTAGGTCTTTGAACCTGAACGAACTTCCCCAGCTGGGAAACTGGGAGAAGTCAGTGGATTACCTGGTCGAGCGAACTTTGGCTCTTTCAGCTGAACTCACTGACAACATGGCAACTGCTACCGAAGCAAAACGGGTTTTTGAGGATTTCATCGAGCATGTGAGTCGTTTGCCGAAAACTCCAGATGGTAGTTCGGAGCGTTTTGCTTACATTGACGGCTACCTTGCGGATGCAGAGCAGAATCTACTGTTTTTAGAGCTTGCCGATCGCTATCAGCAACTCAAGCAGGATAGAAATCTAGTCGATTTTTCCGATCAGGTTGCCCTTGCCTTGAAGGCATTGAATGCCGGCGCAAATCTCGCCTACAAGTTTGTGATGCTTGATGAGTATCAAGACACTTCTGCAATCCAAGTCAGCTTGCTCTCAAAGCTCTTTGCCGGTGGGCCAGTTATGGCAGTCGGCGACCCGAATCAGGCCATTTACGGCTGGCGCGGAGCAAGCGATGCAAATCTGATCGGCTTTCACTCCGATTTTGGGGAAGGCGAGACAATCACCCTAAGCACCTGCTGGCGATCGGGCGAGAGTATTGTCGCGGCAGCCAATCAACTGTCCGCTCCACTCGCCGTTGGCTCAGCGATTACGCCGGTTATCCTCCAATCAGTGAAGGCATCTTCGCCAATTAGCGCTGAGGTTTTTCAGTCGCTGGAGCAGGAGGCAGAAGCCGCCGCCGACTTCTTCAAGGCAAACATCGACCCCGATACTTCGGGAGCACTACTTTTGCGCACCAAATCCGCTATGCCCAGTTTTGTACGAGCACTGCAAGCTGCCGGGCTCGAGGTCGAGGTGACAGGACTTTCGGGCCTTACCGAGTTACCCGAGGTTGTTGACCTTATCTCTGCACTGCGAGTGATTAGCTCACCGCAGGCATCGACCGATCTCATGCGGCTCCTTGCTGGTCCACGATGGTCGATAGCTGCGGGTGACCTAAAAAAGCTAGCTGACTACGCCAGGAAACTTAGTCGAATCAGAAGCGAAGTTGATTTGTCTCGGCCCGTAACGTTAGTTGATGCACTGGATGAGTGTCGTCGCTCCTGCACAGAGGATTATCTAATTGTTTCTCATGTCAGATACCTAAGGTTGATATCCGCCGCCGAGCTTTTTCACCAGATGCGGACACAGCTGTCACTGTCAATAACAGAGCTCGCCTGGGCTGTGGTTCGAGAGCTGAATATCGATATCGAACTCTTTGCTCACGCAAAGACTAAGCAACCCCTGATGCATCTTGAACAGTACATTTCAAGGCACAGTGAGTATGAGGCAACCACGCTACGGCCAAGCTTGCCGGGCTTGTTGCAGGGGTTGGATTATGCCCTGGAGCACGAAAGCTTCGAACTGCCTAAGTCAGGCTCTAGGCGCGGTGTCGTGCAGGTCATGAGCGTCCATGCCGCCAAAGGCCTCGAGTGGGATGTGGTGTTGGTTGGCCAGCTAAACCAGGGTAGCTTTCCGATTGAGTCGAGAGACTCCAAGGGCTGGCTGGGCGCGGGCTGATGCGTGCCGCGCCGGTGCGGACTGCGCAGG
>CAYTOH010000003.1:0-4033 GCA_964439375.1 uncultured Aquiluna sp. | reverse complement strand
TTTTGAGCTTCGTGGTGACAGTGCTGAGCTTCCGGAGTTTGACTTCAGAATCGCCCAGTCGCAGCGGGAGCTGAAGCAGAAGTTTGAATCCTTCCAAAATCAAATGCGCGCTCGCCAGTTGCGGGAAGAACGCAGGTTGGCTTATGTAGCTCTCACTCGAGCGTCTAACAAATTGAGGCTCACCGCTTCGTACTTCAAGCCTGGGGTAGCGAGGCCAAAACCAGTGTCGCCGTTTCTTTTGGAGCTGATCGAGCCTGGTCTTGTGGCAGCAAAGCTGCCCGATCCATTGACAGAAAATCCAACCAAGGGCCTTGTAACAATCGGATCTTGGCCTGCGGTGCGGCCAAGCAGCGATTCTGCTTTAGCTGAAGCTGCCAAGTCGGTTCGTAGCTTTGCAGGTTCCACCCCGATTCCCTCAAGCGAGCTTGCTCTGCTTTTAGAGGAGCGGGAGCGTCGCAACCAGCGATTTGTTCCAGAATTACCGAGTCGGCTTTCGGCTTCAGCTTTGGTGCAGCTGCTCTCGGACCCAGATAAATTCTTTGAGCAACTTCGCCGGCCAATGCCATCGACCTATTCAGAGTCGGCTAGCGAGGGAACTACTTTTCACGCTGTGGTAGAGGATTATTTCTCAAGCTCGGATCAGACCGGTCTTGAAGCCGAGCCCGGGGAACCCATCGCGAACTTCCTAGGTTCGCGTTTTGCCAGCTTGACTCCACTGATGGTCGAACAGCAGATTGAGTTTGTTGTGGAGGGGATTGTTGTTGTTTGCCAGCTTGACGCTGTCTTTGAAATCGATGGGCTCTACGAGATTGTGGACTGGAAATCGGGGGCGACTCCTAGCGAAAAGGAACTGCGGTCACGAGCAATTCAGCTGGCTGTTTATCGCCTAGCGCTCGGAAAATGGCTCAAGGTAGCTCCGGAAAGAATTCGGGCAAGCTTCTTTTTCGCGTCCGATGGCAACGAGGTTTCTCCGAGTGATTTGCCTGGCGAGGCTCAGCTTCGGGCGCTGATTCAGGAGGCTAGAAAAGCTCGTCTGGGTTAGATTTCTGCTCGGTCTCATTTTCAAATAAGTCCGAAATCTCCAAAGATTCCGTAGCCTGGTCGTCCTCAACGTCAAGTTCTTCAACTGGCTCCGAGGCCTCTGAAACCAAGGGGATTGCGCTTGTTACCGCGGGCAACATTGCGCTCCCAGCAACTAATCCAGCAAAACTCGCCGCTCGAAGACTTGGGAGCGAACCAGAGTCGAGCTGGTCCCTGAGTTCATTCACTAGCTCTTCTGCCTGAGATGCGGCTTCTTCATCTCCCTGCTCAATGCAGTGAACTAGCCAACTGCCCAGCTCCAGCTCGGAGTAAAGGGTGGCGCGTTGCATGAGGTTCTCATCGGCAGTAGGCCTTGCTGCTCGATAGTGCAGCAAGGTGTCTTCCACTGTTGAGCTCAGGCCTGCGCCAATAATCCAGCTCAGGTCTTCAGCCGGGTCCGAAATCTTCAAATTCTCAAGGCCGGTGACTCCAACCACTCTTTGTCCAGCTAGCTTCAGGCTGTCTTTAGAAATGCTGCCGTGGACAACGGTTGGGTGGAATCGAAACAGACCTACGTCCTCGAGAGCCGCCTCCCAGCGACTGAGGAGATCGGCAGGGACACGCCCTGTCGCGGCAATTCGATCAAGCTCTGAGACTCGCTGGTGCAGCACTTGACTCGCGTCATACTCTGGCAGCCCAGCCTCCTTGACTATCCCGAGACTTAGCGAGTGAATTGCTGCGAGCGAATCCGCGAGAGTTTTGGAAAAAGCTCCTGGGGGAAGCTTTACCAAATCTGGTTCTTCACCTTCCACGAAGCTAAAAAGTATTCCAACCTCACCGTCGACATCGAAAGTTGCACCAACCTCGTGGCTGATTTCGAAAGGTAGCAAATCTGCGACTTTGGCCAAAGCTTTTACTACTGATCGCTCCGTTGCAATTTGGGTTTGTCCAGCCGGTGACGCTGCCATCTTGAAGATAAATCGTTGGGCATCGATGCTCCTTAGGAGCACTGCTTCAACATTCTCGTCAGAATCGAGTTTCTTTACTCCACTGAAGTTTTTTCCAGGAGCGGCGTCGGCTGCTAGCGCAGCTAAAATCAAAGCAGGTCTTCCCACTCCAACAGGTTAGACATCTATGGCGTCTCCAAAGCGGAACGCCACGCAGCATGCAGGGAACTCCATGGACGATCTAGGCGCAGAGCTTCTCGAAGCTTTGGACGAGGATCAAGCTGCCGCTGCCAGGCAGCTGAGGGGCCCAGTCTGCATTATTGCCGGGCCGGGAAGCGGCAAAACACGCGTCGTCAGCCATCGCATCGCTTATGGCATCGCCCAGGGTGTTTACGATTCGAGCAAGGTTCTGGCCCTTACCTATACGAACAAGGCGGCTGCAGAGTTGCGCACCAGGCTTCGGTCGCTGGGGGCTGGATCTGTGCAGGTTCGAACTTTTCACGCTGCTGCGCTTAGTCAGCTGCAGTTTTTCTGGCCCCAGCTCACCGGTTCGATTTCTCCGAAGCTGGTAACCAACAAGTTTCAGCTTGTGAAGGATGCTGCCGAAAATCTGGGCTTCAGAGTGGACGATAGTTCCGCAAGGGATTTGGTGAGTGCGATCGAATGGCACAGGTATGCCTTGATTGAGCCGACTCTGGAATCGGCTAAGAGGGCCACTTCGGCCGTTTCGCCAGAAAAGTTTCTCGAGTTGATGGCTAGTTTCGAGACCCTGAAGCAGGAGCGGAGAATCATTGACTGGGAGGATGCGCTCATGCTTTGTATCGGGCTTATGCGATCCGAACCGAGAATGCTGGAACAGTTTCAACAGCAATACCGCTTCTTTACAGTCGACGAATACCAAGACATCTCACCTCTTCAACAAGCACTCCTAGAAACCTGGCTGGGTGGCCGACAAGACATCTGCGTTGTCGGCGATCCTCGGCAAACCATCTATTCGTTTGCCGGAGCCTCGAGCAGCTTTCTATTGGGGTTTGCTTCTGAGTATCCGCAGGCTGAGGTCTTTGAACTGAATCGAAACTACCGCTCGAGCGTCGAGATTGTTTCTTATGCGAACAAGGTTCTTGGTCCTGAGCTCACTGCGATGCGCCAACTAACGGGCAAGCCTGTGCTTCAGGAATACGAGTCGATCGGCGCAGAAGCTAGCGGACTTGCACTCAAGATAAGGCAGTTGCTCGACTCAGGAACCCAGGCCTCCGAGGTAGCAGTCTTAGTCAGAGCGAATCACCAGCTCGAGCCAATCGAGACTGCGCTCAAAGAGCTCGGCATACCAATTCAAGTTCGCGGAGCTGGTCGGTTTTTTGCGAAACCCGAAGTGGCCCAAGCCATGATTGCAATTAGGGCCTTGGGAGTTACAGAGAGCGAGAAACCGCTTTTCGCTCAAATTTCTGATGTGGTGAGTTCGCTTGGCTGGCGCAGTCAGGGAGCTGGCGAGAAGAATCAAAACCTCGGGTGGTTCTTTGAAGTCTTGGACGAGCTCGGCGAATCGGTGGGCGTTACCGACTACATTCGGGAGCTTCAAGAAAGAGAGCGCTCGGGACATGAACCTCAAGCCGAGGCTGTCACGTTGGCTACCATTCATGCGACCAAAGGGCTTGAGTGGAGAGCTGTGTTCTTGGCGGGAGTAAACAAAAACTCGTTCCCATCGAGTTATGCCCAGACCATCGATCAGCTCGCAGAGGAACGAAGGCTCTTTTTTGTTGCCGTGACCCGCGCGCAAGAGCTGCTCCAGATTTCCTATTCACTAGATCGTGGGCCGTCAGAGTTTGTTTCCATTTAGCGACAGCCGCAGTTAACGCTTTCGACCTGAAGTTCACTCACCCCAGTGGTCCTGTCAAGCCTGAGGGCAGTCAACTTTGAACTCGGGAAGGGCACATCAATCCGCTCGAGGGTTCGTGTTAGCGCAATGGACGCTCCGAAGAGCGTAGAGGCCGCGTCACTGAAATCTCTGTCCAGGTAATCCAGTTGGGTCGCAAATACATGCCATTTATCTGAGGATTGAGCTTTTG
>CAYTOH010000002.1:29758-32802 GCA_964439375.1 uncultured Aquiluna sp. | reverse complement strand
GCTGCATAGGCACTGGTATCAACTGTTGGCTCCGATGAGCACGCTGCCAAAGAGGTGGTGGCAAAAAGTGCGATTAGCAGTGCTGCAAAAAACTTGAAAATCTTCATTTAATCTGATCCTTTCCAGATACCCCCTAGGGTATGTGCTAGAGTCATTCAAGTCAAGTTGATTGGAGTCAATTTTGGATATTCCTCAGGAAGACCTCGAGTCCGTAAAGAAGCGCTTACTCAGAGCCCAGGGCCAGCTTGGCGGAATCGTCCGCATGCTCGAAGAGGGCAGAGACTGCACCGATGTGCTGACCCAGCTGGCAGCTGCTCAAGCAGCGGTTTCTAGAGCCGCCTTCTCCCTCATCGCTAGCGGTATGGCAACCTGCGGAAACGACCCGGAGGGTAAGGCTGACAGAGCCAAACTCGAAAAAGCTTTTCTTTCACTTAGCTAATTAGGAGCAAAACAAATGGCAAAAGAAGTATCGATTGACGAACTAGAACTAGCAATCGCTGAAGGGGCTCACGTTGTTGATGTCCGAGAAGTCGAGGAGTTTGAGGCGGGCCACGTGCCAAATGCTCACTTGATTCCACTGAACACAGTGCCTGATCGGATCGCGGAAATCCCTCATGGTGAGACGGTTTGGCTGATTTGCCAGGGTGGAGTCCGCTCGATGAAGGCTGCCAACTACCTTGAGGCCCAGGGCTACGACGTAGTCTCTGTCGCCGGCGGCACAGGAAGCTGGATCAATGCGGGCAAGGCTGTTTCATTTGAGGCCAGCAAATAAATGGGTTTGTTTGATTTTCTAAAGAAAAAGTTCGAAACAATCTCGCCCACCTCAGCCAAACAGGCGCAAGAGGCTGGCGCGATGTTGATTGATGTTCGCGAAAGCCACGAGTATCGCAGCGGTCACGCCCCTGGAGCCAGGCTGATGCCGCTTGGGTCGATCGAATCTAAGTTCCACGAGATTCCCAAAGAGCGTGAGATTTTGGTGATTTGCCAATCTGGCATGCGCTCCTCGCAAGCCGCGTCGCTGCTTGCCAGGGCTGGCTACAAGGTCAAGAACGTTTCGGGCGGCATGACAAATTGGCAGCGGGCAGGATTGAAGGTCGTTAGGTAATGAAGGTTCTAATCGTAGGCGGAGTCGCCGGAGGCATGTCAGCGGCAACCAGGTTGCGCAGACTCAAAGAAGATACCCAAATCATCATCTTCGAGCAGGGGCCGCACGTCTCCTACGCAAACTGCGGTCTGCCATATCACGTTGGCGAGGTCATTCCTGAGGAAAGCTCGCTGCTGCTACAAACCCCGCAGTCTCTAAAGGATCGCTTCGAGCTCGATGTTCGGGTGAACAACCGAGTCACCAAGATAAACCCTGGTGAGAAAACCGTCGAGGTCAAGAATTTGGTCACGGGCGAAACCTACTCAGAGAGCTACGACTCGCTGATTCTCTCAACAGGGGCCAAGCCAAGAATGGTTCCAATCCCAGGTCTAGAGCGCGCTCATGTTTTGCGAGATGTCCCAGACGCATTGCGAATCAAGGAGCTTGTCGACAACAAAAAGATCAAGTCGGCTGCCATCATCGGAGCAGGATTCATCGGAGTTGAGCTCGCCGAGAATCTCCAGCACCGCGGTATCGAAACCACAATCGTTGAGTTCCGTGACAGCATCCTGCCCCAGTTCGACCAGGAAATGATTGAGCCTTTGCAGGCGGAGCTTGAGAAGAACGGCATCAAACTTGCCTTGCGGGCCGAAACCGAAGCTGTCCTTGAGGACACCCTAAGGCTCAAAGACGGTCGAGTGATCCCAGCAGATTTAGTTGTGGCAGCAATAGGTGTGGTCTCAGATCACCACCTGGCCATAGACGCTGGACTCAAGATTGGTGAGGCTGGCGGTATTTGGGTCGATGACCAGATGCGTACATCGAACAAAGACATCTACGCGGTTGGCGATGCCGCCGAGAAGGTAAGCGCACTAACTGGTCAGAACCAGATGATTTGGCTTGCAAACCTCGCAAACCGTCACGGTCGCTTGGTCGCCGATGTGGTCGCCGGTGAAGAGGTTGTCGCTCGTAAATCAATCGGAACCGGAATCATTGGCGCCTACGGGATGGCAGCAGCGCTAACCGGTTTAACTGAAGCGCTGGCTCAGCGATTAGGAATTCCGCATAAGGTGATTCATCTGCACCCTTCGAGCCACGCCGGCTACTACCCAGGCGCCGAGCGCGTTAGTCTCAAGGTCTTGTTTGACCCAGAAACCGGAAAGATCCTAGGTGCCCAGGGCATCGGGCGCGATGGCGTAGACAAGAGAATCGACGTCATTGCAACCGCCATCTATGCAGGCCTAACCATCGATGACCTAATGAATCTTGAGCTTGCCTACGCACCTGCTTTCGGCTCAGCGAAAGACGCCATCAACCAAACTGGCTATGTGGGCAATAACGTTCGCGAAGGCAAGACTCCAACCACTCAGTGGCACGAGCTCGCTCAAGCTCAGGAAGCTGGAGCGGTTGTGGTTGACGTCCGAACCAAGGATGAAAACCTAGCCGGCAGCATTCCGGGGGCAACCCTGATTCCAGTTGACGAGCTCCGCAAACACATCGCGGAACTGTCGAATAAAGACGTGATTGTTCACTGCGCAGTTGGTCAGCGCGGTCACACCGCCACCCAGATTCTGCGCAGCCACGGCATCAAAGTCAGAAACCTAGATGGTGGCTACACCACATGGAAGATGGCGATGGACGCAAAGGCTCGAGTGAGCTAATAAGTAGCTGAGGAAAGGCTCCCTTTGGGGGTCTTTCTCACTATCTAGTATTCGTCAGAAATTGAGATTGACCGCATTGCATCAGCCGCAATCTCACTCTTGAGCTTGTCTAGAATCCTGGCTTCAACTGGCGAGTCAACGGTAATCACACTGAGTGCCTTCCCGCCCTTTTGCTGGCGAGCAATGGTCATCGCAGCAATGTTGATTCCCGCCTCAGCAAACGCCTTGCCGTAAATGGCGACAATTCCAGGTCGATCTTGATAAACCATTACAACCAGGTGCTCGGCCATTGAAAGCTC
>CAYTOH010000002.1:14251-29658 GCA_964439375.1 uncultured Aquiluna sp. | reverse complement strand
CACGGTCACATCGTGAGCCGCAATCTCGCCGCGAGCTTCAAACTCAACCGAAACTATTGAGGTGTGGGCAAGTCCAGCAACAATTTGGCCAAGCTTCTCAGCCAGCGGTATGCCTGGCTTCACCGAAGAGTCAATTACTCCACCGGCAACGTTCACGGCGTCTGGAACCAAGTCTCCGGCCAAAGCAAGTCGAACTGAGCGTGCTACCGAGATACCGGCCTTTTCCTGAGCTTCATCGGTTGATGCGCCAAGGTGAGGGGTAACCAAAATGTTTGACAGGGTCAAAAGTGGTGAGTCCTTCGGCGGTTCATTCACGAACACATCCAGCCCGGCACCAGCAATCTGACCTGATGAAAGTGCTGTGTAGAGGGCAGCCTCGTCGATGATGCCACCGCGGGAGCAGTTGACAATCCGGAGGTTCGGTTTTGCCATCGCAAACTGGGCTGTCGAGATCATGCCGGTGGTCTCGGGAGTCTTTGGGATGTGGATGGTGATGAAGTCGCTGCGCTTCATGAGCTCTTCTATTGAAACAAGCTCCACACCCATCTGCTCTGCTCGGGCCTGGGTGACATAAGGGTCGAAGCCAATCAACGTGGTGCCAAAACCAGCCAGTCGTTGAGCAACCAGAGTTCCGATTCGGCCCAGCCCGATGATGCCTATGGTCTTTTCGTAAAGCACAACACCGGTGAACTTGATGCGCTACCATTCTCCAGCCTTCAAAGATGCGTTGGCATCCGGGATGTGTCTGGCAAGACCCATGATTTGAGCAATCGCAAGCTCGGCAGCAGAAATAATGTTTGAGGTCGGTGCATTTACAACCATCACGCCAGCGTTCGTTGCGGCTTTGATGTCTACGTTGTCGAGTCCCACTCCTGCTCGCGCAATTACCTTTAGCTTCGGAGCGGCTGCAATTGCTTCCTCATCCATCTTGGTGGCGGAGCGAATCAAGACCGCGTTTGCCTCTGCCAGGGCTCGCAACAAGGCAGCACGATCAGCGCCGTCTACATTGCGAATCTCAAAATCTGGTCCGAGCGCTTCTAGTGTCGCTGGGGATAGCTCTTCGGCTATAAGAACAACTGGCTTAGACAATGGCTGACCTAACGTCTGATCGACAGTGATTGGTGGGGACAGCGCTAAGTCTAGTGACTAATAGGGCTGATTAGTCCCTTGGGCACTGGCAACGGTCGGCTTCTGCAATGCCTTCCAATGCCTCTTCAATATGTTGGCCACAACCCTGCCAGGTTGGTTTGGAGCAGTCGTAACACATAACTGGTGAGCACATATTCATTACCTTTCAATACATACCCCTGGGGGTATTACCTCCATAATAGTCATTAGCGCAGAATTCTGCGCAAAACAAAGGAGTTTTTATGAAAGAGCTACTAAAGCCATTCTCCATTGCAACTGGTCTAGGAATCGTTGCCGTCATGGCAACGTGGGCAATCGCCACAGCACTCGGAACCGACTTCACAGTTTCAACCCTGGAAATGCCGATTCCGGCCCCAGCCTTCATCATCTTCTCGATTGTCGGTGGTGTTGGCGCACTCACGGTGAGCACTCTTCTGCTTAGAACCAAGACCCCTAAGCGCAACGGACAGATCATCGGTTGGATTGTGCTGCTCGGCTCTATTGCAACGCCATTGAGTGGGACTAGCGATTGGGCAGCCATATTCTGGATTCAGGCAACTCACTTCGCAATTGGTGTCCCGCTTCTTTTGGCGATGGCCAAGCACCTGCCAGAAAGAGGCTAGTTCGTAACCAAATACCTAAGCTCCACCAGGCCCGATTCATACTGTTTGGTGGAGCTTAGCTTTAGGGTGCTTCGTATTCTTGAGCCCTTGAAGAGCTTCACTCCCCCCGCGAGTAAGTCTGGAGTGACAAACAGCCTGAGCTCATCGAGTAACCCCATGACCATGAGCCCATCCACTAGCTCAGCTCCCCCGCCAATAAAGATGTCTCCAGGGTGCTTCTCTTTGATTAGACTCAGCACCTCGCGAAGATCGCCCGAAGTGAAATTGACTCCGGACAAGGCAGCGCCGTCAAAGCGAAGCGGCTGTTCCGTTAGGACATAGGTAGGGAGAACTCTGTCCATGTCTGGGGCGGCGGCTAACTCAAATTCAAAGGTTTTTCTACCAATCAGCATGGCGGAGCAAGAGCTAACTAGCTCTACGTATCCATAGTCTTCGCCGCTTGCTAGGTGCTTCTCCGCCCAATCCATAGAACCATCAGGGCCGGCCAGGTACCCGTCGAGCGATATCGCTCCGTAGAAGATGGTTTTGGACACCTCTAAAGATTAGTCAACTGTTGATTAAGCTCTGACTGCAGAGCTGAAACAAATTCTGACCCGATTGAGAGGCACTAAATGGGCGAGCTGACATTCCAGCTGAGTGCGACTCACCTCGCCGGGGCTGAAACCAAAGTTGAAGCCAAGCAAGTCTCGCTGAATATCGACACCAGCCTGACTGGATCCCAAAGTGAGCTCAATCCCATCGAGCTGTTGCTCGCATCTCAAGCAGCCTGCTTCATCAAGGGCATAGAGCGAGTTGCACCAACGCTCAACTTCGCGTTTTCTAGAGTGTCAGTTTCTCTGACTGCGCAGCGTCCAGAAACTGAGGCCAGGATCTCAAAACTCGCCTACCGCATCGAAATCGAAACCGAGGAGAGCGACTCTAGGTTGGAACTCCTGCACAAAAACCTCAAGCGCCAGGGCACGATCTTCAACACGATCAGTGCAACCACCAACATGCACGGCGAAGTTGTTCGGGTAACAAGCGCAAGCTCATGACCGATTATCTGCTCTTCGCTGCGGCCTTTTTTGCATCTGCGATTACCCCCGGAGCTGACACCCTACTTATCGCAACGCGCGCAGTTCAGAGCAGAGCCGCTGCGATTTGGTCAGCCCTTGGGATCACACTCGCCAAGCTCAGCGTGGTGACAATCGTCTACTTCGGACTTGCTGCGATTTTGGCCAATGCCGCCCAACTGGTGATTATCTTCAAAGTGCTAGGAGCGGGCTTTTTGCTATTCAAAGCCTGGTCGCTCTGGCGGAAGCCCCCTGGTCAGCAAAGCTCTGCCAAAGGTTCAGCATCAGATTTATTGACGGGATTCGCGGTCGGGTTTGCTAACCCGCAGCCGTTTGCGTTTTATCTGTCGGTTATGCCAACGGTGGTGGCTGGCACTGAGCTTCCAGTTCTTCTTGGAATTGTTTCCATCGGATTTGGGCTTGTTTCGGCAATCTACATAGCGGGCAGTAACTCACTGCGGGGCTGGTTGGGCTCTGATTCGAACCAGAGCCTAATCAACAGATCAGTGAGTGTGATTTTTGTCTTGCTCGCAATCTGGATAGTGCTGCGGTGACTGGGCTAGGCCCAGCCACCGCATGCCTAGTTATCCAACTATTGCGGGGATGATTGCTCCGGAGAATACCTGCCAGGCAAGAATGGTCTTAGCCACCAAGCTCAGGGTGATGTAGGTAGCCTCACCGAACAGGTAGTCCCGCCAAGGACCAAGCTTCTTGTATTGGAAAGCCTGGTTGAAGGCGAAGGTGTTGAAGAAGATGAACAACGCCACAATGATGCCGTAGACAAAACCAGGCACCTCTGCTGCGTTAGTGCTTCCAGGCTGCAGCGTGTAGAGCACGATGATTAGCCAAGGCACTATTCCGGTGATTGAACCGAAGATGAACGGGAGGCCCTTGCCATTTCCTGGCACCTCATACTTCTCCTGCATAGCGCCGAAGAAAATCATGGAGGCATTCACCGCAAAGATTCCAACCAGAGCTGCAAAGTCAGAGACACCTGTTAGCTGAGCAATCAACCAAATCATGATTGATGAGGAGAGTGAATACTCAACCCAGCGGAAGTAGTTGTGGTTTTGCTTCAGTCCCGCTTTGTAGCGGTTGAAGAACAGTGGTGATGCAATCAAGAAGTGGAAGAAGGCAGATAGTGCCAAGAAGGCCACCACGCCAAGCCCGATGTTGATTTCGAGCAACACAACTCGATCGGTTGGAAGGTCAAATCCTGGAGGTCCGGTTGGGTAATCCATTGTGGCCGGGAACAGAATCTGGTTCTCCAGCAAAGTAAGCACATAGCCCAAGCCTGCCGCTTGGATCAGATGCAAAAAGCCCGCGATGACGTTGTAACCGCGGAGCCTTGAGATGTATTGATCTGGGGTTCTTTGCTTCTTGGCCATGTTGGCCTCCTTCGTGACTGTATCCCCACACTAGACCCGGAAAAGCGAAACGGAGCGCCCATTTGGACGCCCCGCTCATGGTTTGTTACTTCAAATCGAAGCGATCTGCATTCATAACCTTGGTCCAGGCGGCGACAAAGTCCTTGACGAACTTCTCTCTGCTGTCATCCTGGGCGTAAACCTCAGCATAAGCTCGCAGAATCGAGTTTGAACCAAACACCAAATCCGCTCTGGTTGCGGTGAACCTAACCTGACCGTTGTTGCGGTCGCGCAGGTTATAGAGGTTGAAACCCGCGGGCTCCCAGACATAGGTCATGTCGGTCAAGGTCACGAAGAAATCGGTGGTCAGTGCACCAACCTGATTGGTCAAAACACCGTGCTTTGTGCCACCGTAGTTGGTTCCAATTACCCTCATGCCTCCAACCAGTGCGGTCATTTCAGGTGCGGTAAGGCCCATGAGTTGAGCCCTGTCCAGAAGGAGCTCCTCTGGGCTAACCACGTAGTCCTGCTTCAGGTAGTTGCGGAAACCATCGTGAATTGGCTCCAGCGGAGCAAAGGACTCCTCATCGGTCCACTCTTGAGTGGCATCTCCACGACCAGGCGCAAATGGCACGCTCACATCAAAGCCCGCTGCCTTAGCCGCTTTTTCGACACCAAGGTTTCCAGCCAAGACGATCACATCTGCGACGCTTGCGCCAGTGTCCTTGGCAATTGGCTCTAGAACACTAAGCACCTTCTGAAGCCGCTCTGGCTCATTGCCATCCCAGTCTTTTTGAGGTGCGAGTCGAATGCGAGCGCCGTTCGCGCCGCCTCGCATGTCTGACCCACGGAATGTCCTTGCAGAGTCCCACGCGGTAGAAACTAGCTCTGAAACACTTAGGCCACTGGCGGCAATCTTCGCCTTAACGGCATTGGCGTCGTAGGAGGAGTTTCCAGCAGGAACTGGATCTTGCCAGATTAGATCTTCAGCTGGAACATCTGGACCGAAGTAACGAACCTTTGGCCCCATGTCGCGGTGAGTGAGCTTGAACCAAGCTCTTGAGAACACCTCGGAGAAGTAGTCCTGGTCTTCCTTGAACTTCTTAGAAATCTCGTGGTAAATCGGATCCTTGATCATCGCCATATCGGCATCAGTCATCGCAGGCTTCACCTTGATGCTTGGGTCCTCGACATCGGCTGGCATGTCTTCAGGGTTGATGTCCACCGGCTCCCACTGCCAAGCTCCCGCTGGGCTCTTGGTGAGCTGCCAGTCGTACTTGAATAGCAGGTAGAAGTAGCCGTTATCCCACTTGGTTGGGTTTGTGGTCCATGCTCCCTCAATACCTGAGGAAACGGTGTCGCGGCCAACCGAGCGGGTGGTGTGATTCATCCAACCCAAACCAGCCTCTTCCATACCCGCACCCTCAGGTGCTGGGCCGAGGTTTTCGGCCCTGCCGTTGCCGTGCATCTTTCCGACGGTGTGACCGCCGGCGGTAAGAGCCACAGTCTCCTCATCGTTCATCGCCATGCGAGCGAAGGTAATGCGAATGTGCTGGGCAGTCTTTAGTGGATCAGGCTTACCATTCACACCCTCTGGGTTCACATAAATCAGACCCATGTGAGTTGCAGCTAGCGGATTCTCTAGGGTGGAGGGGTCTTCTAGGTTGCCGTAACGGTTTTCGGATGGAGCCAAGAACTCCTTCTCGCTGCCCCAATAGATATCCTTCTCGGGGTGCCAGATATCTGCTCGACCAAAACCGAAACCAAAGGTCTTTAGTCCAAAGGACTCATAGGCGATGTTGCCAGCCAAGATCATCAGGTCAGCCCAAGAGACCTTGTTGCCATACTTTTTTTTGACTGGCCAGAGCAGTCTTCTCGCCTTGTCGAGGTTTACGTTGTCAGGCCATGAATTCAACGGAGCAAAGCGCTGGTTTCCGGTGCCACCACCGCCGCGACCATCTGCGGTGCGGTAGGAACCGGCAGCGTGCCAGGCCATGCGAATCATTAGGCCGCCGTAGTGACCCCAATCCGCTGGCCACCAGCTTTGGCTCTCGACCATCAGTGCATGCAAGTCCTTCTTCAACGCGCCAACGTCTAACTTCTCAAGCTCTTTGCGATAGTCGAAATCGTGACCGAGAGGGTTGGTCTTGGAATCGTGCTGGTGCAGGATGTCAAGGTTTAGGGCGTTTGGCCACCAGTCCGTGACTGAGATTTGATTGTTTGTAATGCCTCCGTGTGGCACTGGGCAAGATCCCATCGATTCCATGATTTGGTCCTTTGATTTGAATTGGGCTGAATCCAGTTTCAGAGTTCAAGACTACCCTCTGCGGCCGTGGCGACAAATGCTTAAAAGGACTCAGTTCTATAAATAGAACTACTTCCCCAGCGCTTTCTCAATGCGCTGAAGGCTGGTGGGTCCCGCGGTGCCAAGACTTTGGGCAAACAAGCTCACCCTGAGCTCTTCTAGTAGCCACCTTGCAGTCTTGATGGACTCAGATGCATTGCGATCCAGCGGGAGCGTCCCCCCGGCGGAGAGGTAAACCCTGATTGCTGCGGCGAGCTCTTGTGCAACAACCGAATCCTTGGCTGGATTCTCCGCTAGCTTGCCAATTCTTATCGCTGCGGCCTTTAGATAAATTGGCAATCGGGCAAGGCGATCAAGGACAGTAGCGCTGACCAAGTTCTTTGGCAAAAGCTGTTTCAGGTGGTCTTGCTGCGCGGTTAGCTGGGGCAAAAGCTCCAGCGATTTCACACTGGAAACCGCCTTTGTAGCCTCCGCTGCAGCCACCGAAACTCTCGCCAGTGTGGCTGCAACCTCAAATGCTTTTTCGATAACTTCAGCGGCCACCTTGTCTCGTACTGTCTCAAACTGAGCCCTGGTGAGTAGCAAACCGGAAGGCTCGAGCACTCTAATTTCCTGTTCAGCCATCGCTGCAATCAGGTCAGAAACAAACTGCTCGGTGCCCGAGTAGTTCAGGCTGACAATCGCCAACTTCTCCGGCTGACTAAGGTGCTGGGAAATGTATTTGGCGGGTGTTGGTATTGCCCTTTGAACGAGTGCAATAACCCCCCAAATGTGATGTTTCTCTCGCTCAGACTGAGTTGGGAAGAGCCTGAGATCCACTGATTTGGGATTTACAACAAGTGCCGGAAAACCGCGGATAACATTGCCAGCGACCTCAGACTCCAGCGCTTCTGGGATTGATTCAAAGTCCCAAGCCTGGATGTCCGCTCTCTCAATTGCGCTTGTAACCTGAACCGCCCTGGCAACCGCACCTCTACCCTTGTCGCTGAGCTCTTTCTGCAAGGCATTGAGGTCATCACTCAACCCAAGCTGCTTTCCCTTTTCATCAACCACTCGATACGTCATCCGCATCGAAGAGGGCAGCCTCTGTGGCTCAAAGTCAGTTGCCTTGATTGCAACGCCGCTGAGTTGCTGAAGGGTTTTCGCTAAAAGTTCGAGAAGGGCACCGGTTGGCACCTCCGGCAACTGACCCAGTGCCTTCTTGGCCCAGTCGTTAGCTGGAACTACGTTTTTGCGAATGCTTTTTGGTAGTGAGCGAATTAGCTCGGTTACTAGCTCTTGGCGCATTCCCGGCACCAACCACTCAAATGGATCCCGCTGAAGTCCTGCTAAAACAGCGACAGGTATGTCAACTGTGACACCATCATCTATGGCCCCTGGATCAAATCGATAGCTCAAATTGAACTGTTGACCGTCGTAGATCCACTGAGTTGGGAGCTCTTCCTCACTAAGCTGTGGAACTTCAATTTCAAGCAGATTTTGCTTTGTCATGCTCAGTAGCTGTGGGGTTTCCTGCCTGGCCTTTTTCCACCAGCCTTCAAAACTTCTGGTTGAGACAACATCGAGTGGGATGCGGTTGTTGTAGAAGCGGAAGATTTCATTTTCTCCGGGAGCTAGCTCCGGTTTTCTCGCTCGCTCCGCTTGGGCCTCAAGCTCCTGAATCAGAACCCTGTTCTCTCGATCAAACTGTTGCTGGGAGTCCCAGTCGCCTTCGACCAATGCATGCCTAATGAAGAGCTCTCGGCAAAGCAAGGGGTCAATCCTTGAGTACTGCATTTTTCTGCCCACCACAATCGGCAGGCCAAAGAGCGTTACCCGCTCAATTGCTACGACTGCCCCGAGCTTCTTTTCCCAATGCGGCTCGGAGAAGCTTCGCTTAGCTAAATCTCCAGCCAACTGCTCCGCCCACTCAGGCAAAATTTCAGCGTTCATGCGGGCAAACAGCCGAGATGTTTCAACCAGCTCCGCACTGATGATTGCCTCGGGCGGTTTCTTCGCAAGGGCAGAACCTGGGAAGATTACGAACTTCTTCCCGCCAGCTCCTAAATATTCAGGGGCAGAGCGATTTGGCTTGGCTTTACCGTTTTGCCAAACCTTTTTCTCCTGAGGTTGTTTGATTCCAATCTGGCTCAGTAGCCCAGCAAGAAGGCACTTGTGAATGCCCTCGGGGTCCTTTCTCCTTGGACCAAGATCTAAGCCGAGTGGCTTTGCAAGGGACTGCAGCTGACGCATCAGGTCTTGCCACTCCCGAACCCTGAGGTAGTTGAGAAATTCTGACTTGCAAAGCCTTCTGAAGGCTGAGGAGGAGACCTGCTTTTGCTTGTCTTCGAGGTAGTTATAGAGATTGAGCAGGGTCAGAAAGTCACTGGTTGGATCGACAAAGCGAGCATGCAGCAGGTCAGCCTGTGTCCTTTTCTCCAAGGGCCGCTCTCGCGGGTCCTGAATCGTAAGGCCCGAGACGA
The DNA here is from genome assembly GCA_964439375.1 of uncultured Aquiluna sp. Classification (GTDB taxonomy): domain Bacteria; phylum Actinomycetota; class Actinomycetes; order Actinomycetales; family Microbacteriaceae; genus Aquiluna. The sequence continues at coordinate 20,721 of CAYTOH010000002.1, read as the reverse complement.
TGATCATCACTTCACGAACTAGATTCCGCGTTCGAGCCTCAAGCAGCATTCGGGCAAACCTTGGCTCGATTGGAAGCCGAGCAAGCTCTTTACCAAGTGAGCTGAGCCTGACACCCTTAGCGGCTGGCTCCAGAGCACCAAGCTCACTGAGTAACCCAAGCCCATCCTTGACCCCTCTAGGATCTGGTGGCTGGAGGAACGGGAACCTGGCTATATCGTCGATTCCAATAACGGCCGATTGCAAGATAACCGAGGCGAGGTTGGTGCGCAGGATCTCGGGGTCCGTGAACTCACTTCGAGAGTTATAGTCCTCCTCGGAGTAAAGCCTGATGACCACTCCCGGTGAGGTTCGACCGGCGCGACCCGCCCTTTGATTTGCGCTAGCTTGCGAGATTGCCTCGATCGGGAGCCTTTGGACCTTGGCCCTTGGGCTATAGCGAGAGATGCGGGCGGTTCCCGCATCGATTACGTATTTGATATTGGGAATCGTTAGCGAAGTTTCGGCAACGTTGGTTGCAAGAATGACTCTCCTTCGCACGCCAGCCTGCTTGCTGGGTTCAAAGACGCGGTGTTGCTCACTGCTGGATAGCCGGCCGTAAAGGGGCAACAGTTCAGTGTTTTTGTTCAACAATCCCGAGGTGATGCGACCCTGAATTACCTCTTGGGCATCCTTGATCTCAGACTCCCCCGAGAGGAAAACTAGAGTGTCACCCTCGGGTTCTTTCTCAAGTTCATCGAGTGCCTTGACTATGCCATCAAGGTAATCGGAGGCAGAGCTTGAGTCATCAGGGTCACTGTTACTCTCCGAGTCGTTGTGAACGGGTCGATAGCGAACCTCAATCGGATAGGTCCGCCCGGAGACCTCAATAATCGGAGCGTCATCAAAGTGTTTGCTGAAGGACTCGGGGTCAATGGTTGCTGAGGTGATTATCACCTTCAGATCAGGCCGCTTAGGTAATAGCTGCTTTAGGTAGCCAAGCAAAAAGTCAATGTTCAGACTGCGCTCGTGAGCCTCATCGATGATGATCGTGTCGTATTGCGAAAGGTTGTTTTGGTTTTGAATGGCGTTGAGCAAAATGCCATCGGTCATCACCTTTACCTTGGTCGACTTTGACGATGTGTCGGTAAACCGAACCTGATAACCAACTAGTCCCCCAAGCTCAACCTTGAGCTCTTCGGCAATTCGCTCTGCAACTGACCTCGCAGCAATTCTGCGAGGCTGGGTGTGAGCGATGGACTTTCTTCCAAGCTCCAAGCACATCTTTGGGAGCTGAGTGGTTTTACCGGATCCGGTAGCGCCAGCAATCACAACCACCTGGTGGTTAGTAATTGCCTCAAGAATCTCATGCCTGCGTATCGATACCGGAAGCTCTTCCGGGTATTCGATCCTTAGCTCAGCCATAGCTCGACAATGCTATGCGAGAGCCGAGTAATCATTGTTGCAAAGGCTAGGCGCGCAGGGCCTGAGCGAGCTCCTTGGTTGCCTTGACCAATTTGTCCATGTCGCGCTGCGAAGTGGCAAGGGAAACCAGCCACTGCTCGTCAAGCCCGGGTGGGGTGATGATGCCGCGGTTGATGCCCCAAAGCCATCCCAGCTCAGCTGCTTCAAAATCGGTGTTCTTGAAATCGCGATAGTTCCTGATTGGAGTTGGGGACCAAATCATCGCACCCTTTACGCCAAAGCCAACTGTGTGGGCAGGCAGTTGATACTCAGTAATGATCTCGTCCAGCTTGCGAAGCGTCTCGTTGTTAACCGCTTCTGCCTTGGCTATTGCCTCAGGGGTGCAGATTTCGTCGACCGCTTCTGCCGCCGCCATAACTAAAGGATTGCCGTTGTAGGTTCCGAAATGAGGCATGCGGCCATCTACAACAGCCTCCATGTACTTCGCTTTTCCGCCAAACGCAGCTACTGGTAAGCCGCCACCGATGCTCTTGGCAAGGGTGATCAGATCAGGTTCAACCCCCACCCGTTTTGCCGCGCCAGCAACCCCAGCAGTCAGTCCAGTCTTTACCTCGTCAAAAACAAGTGCCACATCGTATTCATCACAAAGAGCTCGAACCGCTTGGAGGTAGCCGGCATCCGGCAAAACAATCGAGAGGTTCTCGATGATTGGCTCCAGCACGAAGCAGGCGATTCGAGACGAGTGATCTTTAAGGATCTCTCGCAGATACGGGAGATTGTTGTAGGGAACAACGAACACTTCGCCCGCAACAACCTCACTTGGAACCTCAGGAATGGGTGCGTCACCGCTACCGATGTTTGCGAGCTTGGGCTTGACTGAAACCTGAAGTGGGTCATAGCCACCGTGGTAGCCACCTTCGAGTTTTATCACAGCACTCTTGCCGGTCACTGCCCTGGCAGTCCTGATCGCATACATCAGTGACTCTGTGCCCGAGTTTGTGAAACGAAGCATGTCTAGCCCAAAACGCTTCTTGAATCGCTCAGCAGCCTGGGTGGCAGATGGGGATGGTGTTACAAACAAAGTACCGGTGCTCTTCAAGGCCCGCTTTACTGCCTTCACGACCTTTGGATTTAGGTGGCCAACAAGCATTGCGCCAAACCCCATCGAGAGGTCCAGCAGTTTGCGACCGTCAACATCAGTAACGTAAGCACCCTTGGCGGAGACGATGGAGATTGGGTAGGGATCCCAGTGCTGAAAGCTTGAGGTCACTCCAAGTGGCAATACTTTGCTCGATCTTTGGTTGTGCTTCGCTGATTCAGGAGTCGCTTTGTTAAAGCGCTCCCATTCCAATGCCAGCAACTCTTGGACTCTCGCGCGATTCAGGGGGAGGTGTCCGGCCGGGACTTTTCTCCAACCGGTTGGTTCGTGTTTTAGGTCTACAACTTGAGACACGGGTCACTCCTTAGTGGTTCACCCATTGTCACCCACAAAACGCATTTAGTCGAATTTGACAGCGTTCTTTCAGCAAAAGAAATCGAAAAAACACAAATTCAACGAAATCAGTTGAAAAACTGTTGTTTTTCTGCGACCTTCGAAGTGGCTAGTCGAACCACTGCCCCGGGGGTCCAAGCCACAAAAGAGTGCTGAAGACAACAGTCACTGAAACAAACAGAAATGCCACCAATACCAAAGGGCGCTTGATGAACCAGCGGAATAACCGGTCAATAGGGGCTTTATCCCCCGGATGGTCGGTTTCGACGGTGCGCCACGATCCTTCAAGTGACTTCTTTTTGCTGAGGTAGCGCTCAAATGGATAGGTGGCGAATGGCACAACTGCAAGCGAGATGCCCAAGACAATTTTGAAAAAGTTCCAGCGCTGATTCACCCCAACCAAAGCAGCGACCACTCCATAGCCCAGGAAGGTGAATCCATGAGCGCCGCCGGCGACACTGAATAGTTCTGGCGCGATCCCAACTGTTGCCCTGAGTATTAGCGCGGTTATCAGCAGTGCCCAGGTGAACATCTCGGCAACGGCGAAAAACTTGAACAGTGACTTTGGCTGAATCTTCATAACCACAAGCCTAAATTGCCCCACCGAGTAGTCTTGAGATATTCCCCAATCCCCCTGGAGCTAAGACTTGATTGCTGTAACTGATCTTGAGATCAGCATTGGGGCAAGGACTCTGATGTCTGGGGTGAACTTCAGGGTTCAAAAGGGCGACAAAATCGGTCTGGTTGGTCGAAACGGAGCTGGAAAAACCACCCTCACGAAGATTCTCGCCGGAGATGGTCAGCCCAGCGCAGGTTCAGTGCAGGTACACGGCGAAATCGGTTACCTCCCTCAAGACCCAAGAAGTGGCAATCCTGAGGAGCTAGCTAGAACAAGAATCCTCAATGCTCGAGGCTTGGGCGACATCCTGCAGCGCATGGCAAAGGCATCCGAGGACATGGCAGACCCAGCTCTTCACGATGCAGCCATGAAGAAATATGCTCGAGCCGAGGTTGAATTCACCTCCGCCGGTGGCTATGCGGCAGAGGCTGAAGCCTCTTCCATTGCATCCAACCTCGGCATAAGCGAGCAGACTCTGGGACAGCCCCTAAAGACCCTCTCCGGTGGCCAGCGCCGAAGAATCGAACTTGCTCGGATTCTGTTTTCTAATGCTGAGACCATGCTCTTGGATGAACCAACCAACCACCTGGATGCCGACCGAGTGGTTTGGCTAAGAACCTTTTTGAAGAACTACCAGGGTGGACTAATTGTCATCAGCCACGATGTTGATCTGGTGGAAGAGACAGTAAATAAGGTCTTCTACCTAGATGCCAATCGACAGGTGATTGACATTTACAACATGGGCTGGAAGAACTACCTGAAGCAGCGTGAGGCCGATGAAGAGCGTCGTAAGCGTGAACGAGCCGGCGCTGAAAAGAAGGCAGCGGTCTTGCAATTGCAGGCGGCGAAGTTTGGAGCAAAAGCCACCAAGGCTGCCGCTGCCCACCAGATGCAGCGGCGTGCAGAGAAGTTACTCAGCGGGCTTGAGGAGGTTCGCGCGAGCGACAAAGTTGCGAAGATCAAGTTTCCAGATCCAGCCCCTTGCGGCAAGACTCCACTAATGGCAACCAATCTCTCAAAAAGCTACGGCTCTCTGGAGATCTTTACGGCAGTCGACCTGGCCATTGACAGAGGCAGCAAGGTCGTGGTGATTGGGCTCAATGGTGCCGGAAAAACCACTCTCCTGCGCATTCTGGCGGGAGTGGATAAACCGGACACCGGACAGCTAGAGCCCGGCCACGGTCTCAAGATTGGGTACTTTGCCCAGGAGCACGAGACGCTCGACACCAGCAAAACTGTTCTGCAAAACATGCTCTACGCAGCTCCGCAACTAGGGGAAACCGATGCAAGGAAAGTCCTGGGCTCATTCCTTTTCACTGGAGACGACGTTCAAAAACCCGCTGGAGTGCTATCGGGCGGCGAGAAAACTAGGCTCGCGCTCGCAGCTTTGGTTGTTTCAAGCGCAAACGTTTTGTTGCTGGATGAGCCAACCAACAACTTGGATCCTGCTAGCCGCGAGGAAATCCTCCGGGCCTTAGCTGGATTCACCGGGGCTGTTGTTCTAGTGAGCCACGATGTTGGTGCAGTCGAAGCCCTAAACCCGGAGCGAGTGCTTGTGTTGCCAGATGGTGTTGAGGATCACTGGAGTCAGGATTACGCTGACCTAATCTCGCTTAGCTAGGCGCGCTTGTGTTCCAGAGAACTTCCCTCAACATCGACATTTGGAAGAATCCTGTCAAGCCACTTCGGTAACCACCAAGCGCTCTTTCCAAGCAGAGTCATGATGGCAGGGACAAGCACCAGCCTCACCAGGAAAGCATCGATCAAGACGCCGATTGCAAGGCCGAAGCCTATTGGTCTGACGAGAGTCAGGTGGTTGAAGGCGAAGCCTCCAAACACTGTCACCATGATCAATGCGGCAGCAATTACCACTGCCCTGGAGAGGTGGATGCCGTAGTTGATGGCGTCCTTCGGGCTCTTGCCATGAACATATGCCTCACGAATACCGGAGGCCAAGAACAGCTGATAGTCCATTGCCAGTCCAAAGAGGATTCCAATCAGAATCGTCGGCAAGAAGTTCAGAATCGGACCTGGGTCGTGGACATCAAATAGGAATCCGAGCCAGCCCCATTGGTAAACCGCGACCACAGCACCGAATGTTGCAAACACAGTTAGCAAGAATCCTGCCGTTGCCAAAAGCGGAACCAGGATTGAGCGGAACACCAGGATCAGCAGGATCAGCGAAAGAATCAACACGGTCCCGAGATACAGCGGTAGTGCTTCTGCCAGCTTGTCGGAGATGTCGATGTTGGTTGCGGTCATTCCAGTGACACCTAATGTGCCACCGAAGTCTGACTCGATGGCCTGAGCGAGGCCTCTGATATCAAAGACAAGCTCTTCGGTCTCCAAAGTCGCAGGGCCGAGCGCTGGAATGATTTGGAACAGTAGGGTCCGGTCATCCTCCGAGATTGCGGCTGGCAGAACTGCCAACACATTGTCCAAGGCAAAGAAGCGCTCCGCGATGTCCGCCTGCAGCTTCAGCTGGTCGTCTTCCAGAACAGCCTCGGGCATGGTGACAACGGTTGCGATGCTGCCGTTTGCACCCGCACCGAAGTTGTCACTAACCAACTTGAAAGCTTTGTAGGTAGTTGAGTCCAGCGGTTCTGATGAGCCATCTGGCAAACCAAGACGCATCTGACCCGCGGGGATTGCGGCGATTGCCAGAATCAATCCGACTCCCAAAGCCGCGACCCAAGGGTGCTTGGTCGCAAAGACTGGCTTGAGGGCGTTCTTGGGTTGAGCCGCCTCAGCTCTAGCTGCCGCCGAGAGTAGCGCTGCGCGCTCTTTCTTGTTGAGGACCTTCATGCCAACCAAAGACATGATTGCGGGGGTGAAAGTTAGGGCAATAATGACCGCGAGAGCAATCGCAACCGCACCCATGGTTCCCATGAGACCCAAGAAACCGATGCCGGTTAGATTCAGTGCGGCTAGCGCAATGATTACCGTGAGGCCTGCGA
>CAYTOH010000002.1:0-14151 GCA_964439375.1 uncultured Aquiluna sp. | reverse complement strand
CCGATGCCGGTTAGATTCAGTGCGGCTAGCGCAATGATTACCGTGAGGCCTGCGAATAGCACCGCGTTGCCGGATGTGCCGGTTGCCAAACCAATTGATTCGCGCAAATCCATTCCGGTCTTGAGTTGCTTGCGGTGGCGGTTGAGCAGGAACAGGCTGTAGTCAATACCAACTGCCAGTCCCAGCATCACGCCAAGTATCGGAGTTGTGGAGGTCATCTCGATGGTGCCTGAGAGCGCCATGGTGATGGATGCTGAGATGCCCACACCCAGGATTGCTGAGATGACCGGAAGCCCGGCCGCAATAAGCGAGCCAAGCATCACGAACAAAACGATGGCTGCGGTAATAAGACCGATGATTTCACCGATACCGAGCAGGTCTCCAAAGCTTGTGGTGAGCGCTTGCGAGAACTCAACCTGAATGCCCTGGTCTCGCAGCTCGGACAGCTTTTCGACCACACCCTTGGTGGTGACATCCTCAACCACGTTCACCGGGACGGTGAACTGAATGGTTGCAATCGCAGTTCGCCCATTGGCGGAAACGGTTCCGAAGTTTTCGGTTACAGCAGCTAGTCGCTTTCCGACAGCCACCAACTCGGTGTTTTTCTCGATCTCAGCTTTGCCATCGGCAATCTTGCTCTCCGCAAGCTCTATCTGCGCAAGACCAGCATCAATCTCAGCCTGTGCCGCGTTGATTTGAGCTTCGCCGGCTGCAACCTGCTGCAGACCAATGTTTACCGCCGCCTGGTTTTGCAACAGGGGCTGAAGCATGCTCGCGGGAGCGCCCGTTGCCTGCATCTGAGCAATTCCCATCTCAATTTGGGTTAGATTCGCCTCAAGCTCTGACCTGGTGGATGCCAGCTCAGCTTTTTGCCTATCTAGCTCGGCTTGGCCAGCTTCAAGTTCTGCTCGTCCCGACTCGATTTCCGCCAGTCCATCGGCGATCTCAGCCTCAGCGTCCGCTAGAGCGGCTTCGCCGTCGGCAAGTTCCTGTCTTTGATCGGCAATCTCTTGGGCGGTTGCAAACGGGTCAATAACGGTTGCGACACCGGTAACCGATCGAGTCTCCTGCAATGCCTTGGAAATCAGCTCTTTCTCGGCCTCAGTGAATGGAGCATCGTCTTTGTGGAAAACAGCCTGTCCCTGACCACGCGCTGCTTCAGGAAATGACTCCTGCAAGCGGTCAATAACCTCTTGGGCTGGAATGCCGTCGATGGACATCGAGGAGGAAAGTTTGCCGGAGAACCCTGCCATCAGTGACACCGCAGTAATCAAGATGATGAACCAAGAAACGATCACCAACCAAGCGCGCTTGGCAGAAAAGAGGCCGAGTTTGTAGAGCAGTCTTGCCACGAATTAGTCCTGTGCTTTCGAAAAGAAGGTGGCTCTTAGCCACCTAACTTGTAACAGTTTCAGATGCCAACTTGAGTCCCGGCTGGGAGAAAAACTTCTACTAGACCCGAGCGGTCAGCCACGCAAAAAGCTCTTGTTCGACAAGATCTTTTTCCAAATCGTTGAGCAGCTCGTGGAAACCGCCGGGATAAATGCGCAGGGTTTTGTCAGCAGCTGGGATTGCTTGAGCCAGGGCAATGCTTTGGCGGTGGTCAGTTGAGAGATCTTTGTCCCCGTGAATAATCAGGGTTGGCACCTGCCAGCTGGCAATTTTGCCCCAGACGAAATCTGAAAGCTCCAGCACGGTCTTAGCAACCAGGTTTCTAGCTTTCCCGTGGAACATTCGCTCGTCTTTAGCAATCACTTTCAGAAGCTCTAAGTCCCTGGTAAGGGCTTCTTCACCGGGTCGAGGCACCGGAATCTCTCCCGCTGGATTCAGAGCAGTTGCAACCTTCGACAGGGCTCGTTCCCAAGCTTTGGATGGGGCCTGCATTGCGCTCGAGGAGAGCACAACCGCTTCGATGCCGCCTTGATTGGCGATTGTGCTGGCTGCGGTTACAAGGCCCCCCAGCGAGTGACCGAAGAGCACCAGTGGAAGGGAGCTGTCAATCGCGGTGCGGGCGGCAAGGTGGTGCATAAGCGCTTCGTTCAGGTCAACCTGACCGCGCAAACCTTCGGAGTCACCGTGGCCGGGAAGATCGATTGCGTAAACGCTAAAACCTCTTGCGACCAGCTTCGGAATCAGCTGGTTGTATTGCCAGACGTACCGCTCTGAGTACTCACCTAAACCGTGCTGCAGCAAGATGTTGGCCCGCGGGCTCTCTGCATCCCAAACAAACCCCGCAACTCCGGTGCCGATGTCCCAGCTCTTCGCTTTTGAAATACTCATGGGCTAAGGCTAATAGTTCAACTGAGGCAACTGTGCCCAAACTCCAGCCTCAGGCGACATAACTCGCAGCAACAAAATCACCCACCACTTCGCAAGGTTCGCTCGGATTGCTGGCCTAGGCTGGAGGTAGTGGCTCAATTAGAGCTTTTGCGTACAAGGAGGTTCGCTTGTCTCACATCAGCACGCGCCTTAGCGCCAAAGAGATAGCAAAGACAACTGCCTGGGAGGCAATCAAATCAGCAGCCCTAACCCTACGAGGGCACCAAATTCAAGATGGCAGCATCCCCGAAAAATCTGTTCACAAAATCTGTGCAATCGCAGTCGCAGGTATTGCTGGAGCGCTTCGTGAGCTAGCGGCTGAGATTGAGCATGACCGAGACTACCTGGAAGCCTGTGCAAGTGACTTTGAAGCTTGGTCGAATGATGGGTTCAAGGTCCCGGATTTCTTTGATTCGCTAAGTGCTTTCCACCCTGAAAAACTCAGAGTCGATGGAACGCCGCATGTTGTTGTTTTCCCGATGTACACCCAAAACGGTTCAACCGATCGATTTATTGAAGCAGTAGTTCTCGAGGTGATCTGGCCGCAGTTCGTGGCAAACCTTGAAACTCAATACACCAACCCAGCTTTTGTACCGGTGCGTTTTCTGGACTTTACCCCCGGCTACCTCACAAACTCTGCTGTGATTTTCCCGGAGTCAGTAGCGGTCACCCCGAGGGTCCCCGAAGGTGCGCCAGAGGGAACGGCCGCTCAGCTCCCAGAATTCAGCTGGGGTGGAATCTTCGCGGACCGAGAAGCGGCAAGGTTCCGCAAGGTTGTCGCGGCGGCTAGCGAGGTGACTCGCCTAGAGCTCCCTGAAGCCGCCAAAGATCTACTCACAAACCAGACACTTGCAGAACAAACCTTTGTGATGTGGGACCTGATTCATGACCGCACTCACATGCGAGGCGACCTACCGTTTGACCCATTCATGATCAAACAACGCATGCCTTTCTTCCTCTACGGGTTAGAGGAACTTCGCTGCGACCTAACTGCCTTTAGAGAGTGCGTGAAGCTCTCGAGGGACAAGAGCGTGGATACAGAAACCAGAAAGTTTGCACAACTTGTGCAATACGCGGTGCTTTTTGACCGCATTTTCCGATTCCCCCTCACTGGAACGCGGAAGCGGAACTACGACTCAGTGGCAGGCCAGTTGCTTTTCGCATACCTTCACAAATCTCAGGTTTTGCACTGGACCGATACCCAGCTGGCTATTGATTGGGCCGAGCTACCTGATGTGGTGGTCGGGCTATCGGATGCAATCAACGAGCTGTACTTCCACTCAATCGACAGACCAAAAACGGTTCACTGGTTAGCTGCCTACGATCTGGTTTGCAGTTGGCTTGCTCCTCACCCGGGCTCAAACTGGGCCAAGGGCAACATTCCCCTCATGGGCACACCCGGTGAATTTACCGATCAGGTTTTGGAGGATGAGTTCCCACTATCGATGTTTTACGAAGCGTTGAGCAAAAAGATGACTCCGGTTATTCAGTCCACCATCGGCATCACCGGCCAGCACTAGGGAAGAGGGTTTTAGATTGAAGCTGCATGACGATAACTGGCGGGGATTTGCAAGTGACAATTACTCCGGGGTTCACCCTGAGGCTTTGCAAGCTATAGCTGAGGCGAATAGCGGTCACCAGAGCGCCTATGGAGACGATGTCTACACCGCAAAGCTCCAAGATGTAATAAAGCAGCACTTTGGAGAACAAGCTGAAGCCTTTCCGGTTTTCAATGGCACGGGTGCAAATGTTCTGGCTCTGACCTCCATGATGCCCAGGTGGGGAGCTGTTATTTGCTCATCCCTCGCCCATATCCACACCGATGAGGGTGGTGCTCCAGAGCGCGTTAGTGGTTTGAAGCTCTTCACTGTCCCTCATGTTCAGGGCAAGCTCACGCCAGAAGCTATCTCATCCGAAATGTTTGGTTTCGGGGATGAGCACCGCGCTCAGCCGATGGCTGTGTCAATAACCCAGACCACCGAGGTCGGAACTGTCTACACGCCACAGGAGATAAAGGTCATTGCTGACCTAGTTCACTCCAAAGGGCTACTCCTGCACATGGATGGTGCCAGGCTCTGGAACGCGGCAGCCGCAATTGATCTTCCCTTCAAGGCCTTCACCACCGATGTCGGTGTCGACATGGTGAGTCTTGGCGGCACCAAGAATGGTCTATTGGGAGCTGAAGCGATTGTGGTGCTAAATCCAAATGCCAGTGAGGGGCTGAAATACCTTCGCAAGCTCTCGATGCAGCTTGCTTCAAAGATGAGATTTATCTCCGCGCAGCTACTGACCCTTTTTGAGAATGACCTTGGGTTTAGATCTGCAGCGCACTCCAACGCCATGGCGCAGCGACTTCGTTCAGGACTCGAGGCGAAATTGGCCACTGGAGAAATCAAGGGTCTTGGTTTCAGTAACCCAACCATGGCCAATGCGGTGTTTGCGCTGATTGACAACCAGGTTGCCGACCGAATTAGGGCGAAGGTCAAGTTCTACGACTGGGACCGATCCGCCGGTGAGGTGAGATGGATGTGTGCATTTGACACCACCGAACAAGACGTCGATGCATTCATCGAAACTATCGCCCAGGAGCTAAAGCGCTAGTTTGAAACTAACCTGGCTCCGCAGCGATAGAAGCCAAACACCAATCGGTCCAGAGCCGCACGATTCTCAAAACTCACGCTGGTCCAAAGGTTGTAGCTGGTGAAAATCAGCTCAGTGCCATCTTGGGCCCTGATCTTGCCGGCAAGCGAGTAACCGGTTCGAATCCAACCGGTCTTCGCTTCAATGTTGTAAAGCGCAGGCCTTTGCTCGCCAGATGTAAATCGCCAGCGGAGCGAGCCTGGCTTTCCTGAGACGGGCATACCTGATAGTAGAGATGCGTTCCTCACCGGGTCAGCGTAGGCCTGAACCAATACTTGGTTCACTGTCGCAGGAGAGACCAGGTTGAGTCTTGATAAGCCAGAACCATCGATGATTTTCATGCCTCGCGTTGAGATGCCCCTGGCATTCAAGACTTTTGCGTAGGCAGATGTCAGGGATTCCATCGAGCCGTCGAATCCCAAGGCGATGGAAGAGAGTCTCGCCAGTGCCTCAGAAAGAGCATTGTCAGAAACATTCATGGTGTTCTCGACCCAGCGAGAGATCGGCTGAGATTGGACCGATGCGATTTCTATGGCCCCCTCAGGAAGCTTGCCCTGGGACGCTGTTGCCTTGGAAGCAAGCCCGAAGTTCCTCAGTGACTGCAGGAATAGCACCCCTGCCTGGTTGATGGGCTTGGCTGTCCGCTGGCCGATGAAGACATTTTTGTTTCGAGAGCTGGTTAGTCTTCCCGCATCAATTTGTAGTGCTGAAACTGGAGCCATGTAACCCTGGGAGAGGCCACGCTTGTCCCAGGTCGGGTGCCAGTCTTCGTTTTCGCCAAACAGGGAGCTGTCGAGCACAACCTGGGAGATGGTGGCCGAACTTGACCTCGCCCATGTTCTAATTTGTCTGCTCAGCGAGTCAAGCTTTGGCCCGCCCGCATAAAAAGAGGTGATGTTTCCAGGCATTCTCGAGAGGGTGACATCGCCCGCTCCAACCAAATAGATCTTGCTTTTGTCCACCGGGTCAACAAACACCCTGGTAGTGACCCTGAAGTCTGGTCCCAGCGCATCAAGAGCAACCAGGGATGTAACCACCTTCATGACTGAAGCGGTGCGGGCTGGGGTTTGAGGTTTGCGCTCGAACAAGACCTGGCCGTTGTCAGCTCTGATGACCTGAGCGTGGAGCGAGCGAATACCTGAGCCTTTTGCAAGATTAGAGACGGAGCAGGGTTCAACCGGCTGTGGGTTGGCACTAACAGCTACAGGGCTCATCAAGCTCGCGATGAGCGCGAGAACTGCACTCGCAGCTAAAGCAAATCTTTTTGGCACGTCTGACTCCTTGGCCCCACAGGCTAACAATCGGGTTATCTATATCGCGCTAGTGCCACCCAGTTTTCACAGAACGCTCAGCTTTTGCGGTAACCTTCTTAGAAATTCCGCCCGGTGCAGCGCGAGACAAAATCCAACTACCCCCAAGGACTTTCCTATGAGTGAAAAAGCAAACATTGGTGTTGTCGGTCTCGCAGTTATGGGCTCAAACCTTGCCCGCAACCTTGCCTCTCGCGAAGGAAACCGCGTAGCCGTTTACAACCGCTCCTACGAGCGAACCGAGCTTCTAACGAGTGAACACCCAGAGGCAAACTTCATAGCAGCAAGCACAATCGATGAGTTTGTTGCCTCGCTCGCTAAGCCTCGAACCGCAATCATCATGGTCCAGGCAGGCGCCGGCACCGATGCGGTAATCAGTCAGCTTGCCGAGCGCTTCGAACCGGGCGACATCATCGTGGATGGCGGAAACGCCCTTTTCACTGACACTTTGCGCCGCGAGAAAGAGATCTCCGCCAAGGGCATCAACTTTGTCGGTGCAGGGATCTCCGGTGGTGAGGAAGGTGCCCTCAAGGGCCCCTCAATCATGCCTGGGGGCTCCAAGGAGGCTTACAGAACTCTCGGCCCAATCCTCGCCTCGATTGCTGCAGTGGCTGAAGGTGAACCCTGTGTAACCCACATCGGAACCGATGGAGCGGGGCACTTTGTGAAGATGATTCACAATGGTATTGAGTATGCCGACATGCAGCTCATTGCCGAGGCTTATGACATTCTTCGCCAGGCTGGTGGCTACACCCCCGCCGAGATTGCAGAGATTTTTAGTGAGTGGAATAAGGGCGACCTTGAGTCCTTCCTCATCGAAATCACCGCCGAGGTTCTAAGGCAGGTTGACGCGAAGACTGGCAAACCTTTCGTTGATGTCGTGCTCGACCAAGCCGGATCAAAAGGCACCGGAGTCTGGACAGTGCAGACTGCACTGAACCTAGGGGTGCCCGTTTCTGGGATTGCAGAGGCAGTCTTTGCAAGAAGCCTCTCCTCCCAGGCGGCTCAGCGTGCCGCCGCAGGAAACCTTCCAGCTGATGCAAAAACTTGGAAGATCGAGAACAAGGAAGCGTTTGTTGAGTCAGTGCGGCAGGCGCTTTACGCATCAAAGCTGGTTGCTTACGCCCAAGGTTTTGACGCAATCCGGGCAGGGGCCAGGGAATACAACTGGGAGATTGACCTAGGTGCCGTGTCAAAAATCTGGCGCGGCGGCTGCATCATCCGTGCCCAGTTCCTGAACCGTATTGCAGATGCGTATGCAGCGAACCCAAAGCTCGAGTCACTGATTCTTGACCCATACTTCACCAAGGCCGTTGCGACAGCGGTTAGCTCTTGGCGTGAAGTTGTGGCAAATGCAGCTCTTTCGGGAGTGCCAATCCCAGCCTTCGCCTCATCGCTTAGCTACTACGACGGGCTCCGTGCGGAGCGCCTACCAGCAGCTCTAGTTCAAGGTCAGCGTGACTTCTTTGGCGCTCACACCTACAAGCGAGTTGACCTACCGGGGATTTACCACACCCTCTGGTCGGCAGATCGCAGCGAGGTTGAGACCACTCCATCTAGCCACTAGGAGTAATCTGTGCGGGTGCGCTCGCATTGGATTTGGTTATTCATCCCCATGGGTCTGATTTGGGGATCTAGCTTCCTATTCACTGAGCTTTCTTTGGAGCTGACCACTTTCTTCGGCGTGGCCTTTTGGCGAACATTCCTGGGTGGACTTGCGATGTTTGCTCTCGCGATTGCCCTGAAAAACCGCTTTCCGAGCACCGCTTTGCAGTGGGGTCACCTTTGGGTAGCGGGCCTATTCATGAGTGCAATCCCGTTTTCCCTGTTCTCTTTCGCCCAGCAATCAACCACGAGCGTGCTGGCCGCCATTATCGGAGCCGGCACCCCCATCTTCACTTTGCTTGCGATTCTGACCATTTATCGCACGGAGAAAGTCACCTTCTTGGCAACCTTGGGGTTGCTCATTGGGATGGTCGGCGTAGGAATCACCCTTGGGGTGTGGCAGGGATTTGGAGAGAATGACCCGTTAGCGATAGCTGCTCTAGTTCTCGCCACAATCTCCTATGGCATTGGTGGTCCATACATCCGTAAGTTCATCACGCCAATGGAGTTGCCAGGCATCACAGCCGCAGGAGCGCAAGTCTTCTCCAGTGCAATCACCCTGCTCCCCTTCTATCTGCTTTCAGGGCCCTTGGTCACTGCGGAGCCTAGGTTTGAAACGGTGGGAGCACTAATTGCCCTAGGGGTGCTGGGGTCAGGATTCGCTTACAGCCTCTTCTACGGAGTAATCGCGAAAGCGGGAAGCACTGTTGCCTCAATGGTCACCTTCACAAACCCGATGGTCGCCGCTGTTTGGGGCATTCTCCTTCTCAATGAAGAACTGCACTGGTATGAACCGGTTGGTGCAGTAATCATTATTGTTGGGGCTTACCTTGCCCAGAAGAAGCCCGCTGAGCTTACCTAGCCGGGTAAAGCTGTGCTCCGATGGGATCGTCCAGAATCCTTGCCACTGCAAGTTCTGTCGCACCAACTAACAAAACATTTGAACCCAAGCCGCCAACTTTGAATTGAACGTGCTCGAACGCTGATCGAAGCGAGTGGGCTTTGACTGCAGCAACCAGGCGATCCCGCCTCGTTCGGAAGATAACGCTCAAGAACCCATCCAAAGCAATCACCTCGGGGTTGAAGATGTTGACGAACAGTCCAATGGCTCGGCCCAGCATGTCGGCCTGCGTGTCTAAAAGCTTGGAGACTCTGCTTGACTTTTTCTCCAAAATCGCACTCTCAAGCTCGTCGTCATCGGCATCAGCCATGATCAGGGCCTTGAGCAGGTCTTCGCGTCTAACCAGGGACTCCAAGGTTCCAGGAATGCCGGAGTAGTCATTAACTCCTGAGTCAGAGATGCGAATATGACCAAGCTCTCCGGCATAACCATCTATACCGCGCAGCAGCGAGCCGTTGACCACAACACCGCCCCCGATACCACCCGCTGCACCAAAGAGCAGCACCAGGTTTTGGTAACCTCGTCCGACCCCAAACCTCAGCTCGGCAACACATGAAACCGATGCATCGTTGTCGAGCCAGACCGGTAGGCCCGTCTCATCGGCGAGCATCGCAGCGAAAGGAACCTCGTCCCAACCTAAACTCGGTGCTGCCCGCACGATGCCCTTGCTGATCTGAATCTGACCGGGAATCGCAACCCCGATTCCCGTCAATAGTGCATCGGCGGGAAGTGCGTTTCTAAACTTCGCAATAACTCGTCCGGTAATGACCACCATTTCATCGATGGTTGTGCCACGGCGAATCGGTTGACGGAACTTATCAATCACTCGCCCACCCATGCCCATAACCGCCACTGTCAGAGCATCCATTCGAGGGCTCACCGCAATGCTTAGCACTTTGTCCGATGGTTCAACCATCATGCTTGGGCGCCCGACCGCTCCATCACGGTCACCCATGGTCTGAACGACAAGACCTCGCCCTTCAAGCTCTGCAAGCAAGTCCAAAACCGTCGAGCGGTTTAGGTCGAGCTTCGAGGCTAATTCACTTCTAGAAACCTGTGAGCTGTAGTGGACCTCGCGCATGACCGCGGCGAGATTTGCCTGACGAAGGTGGCTGGTTCCGCGAACGCTGGGCGCGACCGGCGCATCTACCAGTTTGAGGTGATTGCGCGCCATGGCCAAAGTCTAGGTTCTGCGCGATTTAGTCACAAATAATTGGTTTGTTCACAATCACAACAAATACATAACAAAGAGTGATTTCTTCGCTCAACGGTTTGTTTTTGACGCCAACATTTACGTAAGCATGTCAGATACATGCTTTGCTTACCCAATTGTTCATCCAACTTCAAGGGGACTAAATGAGAAACAAGAGCTGGGCTTCATTCGGAGCCATCTCAGCAGCAACCCTGCTTACCTTGGCAGGTTGTGCGACAGCAGAGACCACCGAGACCGGCGACGCTGCCGGCGAGGGCGCGACTTCGAACCGCGCTTGCATCATCCTTCCTGACGCCGACAGCGGTACCCGCTGGGAGCCAGGCGACCGTCCAGCACTTGAGGCACTGCTAACCGCAGCTGGCTTCGAGGCTGACATTCAGAACGCACAGGCTGACACCAGCAAGTACGCAACCATCGCAGACCAGCAGCTCAGCCAGGGCTGTGGCGTCATGATCTTGGTTGACTACCAGGGTGCAGGTGTGACCGTAGCTGAGAAGGCTAAGGCTCAGGGAATCCCGGTCATCGCTTACGACCGCCCAATTGCTGGTGCTGACTACTACGTATCATTCGACAACTTCTTCGTTGGTGAGCTACAGGGCCAGACCATTCTTGACGGCCTAGCTGCTGCTGGCATTGACCCAACCACCGCTTCGGTTGTCTTCTCCTCCGGAGACCCAGCTGATGGAAACGCAAAGATGTTCTATGACGGTGCAGTTTCTGTTCTATCAGCTGCTGGTGTCACCCCAGCATTCGAGATGGCTGGAACCTGGGATGGCGCAAAGGCTGGAACCCTATTTGAGCAGGCTTACACCGCTCTACAGGGCAAAGTTGACGCAGTTCTAGCTCCTAACGACAACAACGCAGCCTCGATTATTGCGATCTTGGACCGTAACGGAAAGACCGTCCCAATCTCGGGTCAGGACGCATCAGTTGCAGGTCTACAGAACGTTCTTCTAGGCAAGCAGACCGCTACCGTATACAAGCCATTCAAGGTTCAGGCTCAGGCAGCTGCTGAGCTAGCAATTGCTCTGCTAAATGGCGAGAAGCCAACCACAGACGCAACCCTTGAGGATGGCACACCATTCATCAAGTCTGTCCCAATCTTGGTTGGACCAGACCAGGTGAAGGACGTAGTGGCTAACGGCGACGCTAAGGCTGAGGACATCTGCACCGCAGATGTTGCAGCAGCTTGCGAGCAGTACGGCGTAGGCAACTAGTAACAAACCACAGGTAAGACAATCCGCCCCACATATTTGGTGTGGGGCGGATTGTCATCCGATAGATTTCAAAAACGCTTCAACGAGGAGACGGCATGGAAACCCCAGTAATTGAGCTGATCGGTGTCAAAAAGGCATTTGGTCCGGTGGAGGTTCTCAAGGGAATCAACTTCAAGGCATATGCCGGGAAGGTAACCGCACTGGTTGGTGACAACGGTGCTGGTAAGTCAACCCTCATCAAAGGCCTCTCCGGCGTACAGCCTTATGACGAAGGTATCGTCAAGTTCATGGGCCAGACCGTTTCGCTCACTGACCCAAAGGCCGTTTCAAAGCTAGGCATCGAGGTTGTTTACCAAGACCTAGCGCTATGCGACAACCTGGACATAGTGCAGAACATGTTCCTTGGTCGCGAAGAAATCAAAAACGGCACTCTAGATGAGCCGACCATGGAGCTCGAGGCCATCGAAGCGCTTCGCTCCCTATCTGTTAGGACTGTGCAGTCTGTTCGGCAAAAGGTATCTTCGCTCTCCGGTGGTCAGCGCCAGACGGTCGCGATAGCAAGGGCAGTTCTCCGCAGCGCCAAGTTAGTTATCTTGGATGAGCCGACTGCCGCCCTGGGCGTTGCCCAGACCGAGCAGGTGCTCAACTTGGTTAGAAGACTCGCCTTTCAGGGCGTAGCCGTCATCATCATCAGTCACAACCTCTCCGATGTGTTCAAGGTCTGTGACGACATCAACGTGCTTTACCTCGGAACCATGACCGCCTCACTGAGCGTCACGGAGACAAACCAGACCGATGTAGTTGGCTACATCACCGGCACCAAGAGCGTTGAGGAGTAGAAAGATGTCAATCCCATCACTAGCGTCTGGCCACGAAGGTGGCGTAATGGACCAGGTTCAGGGCTACTTCCGTAGAGTCAAAAACGGTGAAATGGGTGCCCTGCCCGCAATTGGTGCACTTATCTTTTTGACTGGACTCTTTGCATCCCTGAGTCCCTTCTTTCTCACAAAGCTCAACTTCGCAAACCTCTTTGTTCAGGCTGCTCAGCTTGCGATGCTGGCAGCAGCACTTGTCTTTGTTCTGCTGCTTGCCGAAATCGACCTTTCGGCCGGTGTAACTGCAGGCGTTGCTATGGCGGTGTTCTTCCTGCTTCTAAGAGATGGCTGGAACTGGGTGATTGCTCTAGCAGTTGCCTTCATGGTTGGAGCTCTCGTGGGCTTCATAATCGGTTTCTTTGTTGCAAAAGTCGGTATCCCATCCTTTGTGATAACCCTGGGGTTCTTCCTCGGGTTCCAGGGAGTGCAGCTAATCCTGTTGGGTGAAGGTGGCCTATTTAGGGTGGATGTGCCA
This sequence comes from uncultured Aquiluna sp., assembly GCA_964439375.1. Taxonomy (GTDB): domain Bacteria; phylum Actinomycetota; class Actinomycetes; order Actinomycetales; family Microbacteriaceae; genus Aquiluna. The sequence goes on along the minus strand of CAYTOH010000002.1, from coordinate 1,596 downwards.
GAGATCAAGGCAATCATGAATTCCAACCTGCCGGAGATTGGTGGCTGGCTGATGTTGATTGCAGTGCTTGCAATCGCCGCCTTCCTGGGTTTCTTCGACCGCTTCCGCAGGTCAAGAAAGAACCTACCTAATCGCCCAGTTGTTTTCTTGCTTGCAAAGCTTGGCTTTATTGCACTCGGCGGCGGAATTGTCATCTTTATCCTCAACGAGAACCGAAGCGTTTCTGTATTGCCGATTTCTGGAGTGCCAATCGTGATTCCAATTGCGCTGACGGTGCTGATCCTTGCGACCCTGCTTTTGGACCGCACACAATTTGGTCGTCACCTCTACGCAGTTGGTGGCAACGCTGAGGCGGCTCGCCGAGCCGGCATCAAGGTGAACCAGGTAAAGATCATGGCGTTCATGATCGCCTCAACCCTTGCAGTGCTTTCTGGCCTCTTCCACGTGTCTCGAATCGGTGCTGTTGAGGCAACAGCCGGAAGAACAATTGTTCTGAGCGCGGTTGCTGCGGCTGTGGTTGGTGGTGTCTCGCTCTTTGGAGGCAGGGGTCGCGTTGCACACGCTGTCATTGGAGCATTCGTGATCGTCATGATCGACAACGGGCTTGGCCTTCTCGGTCTTCCAGCGGGTGTGAACTTCCTGGTGACTGGAACGGTTCTGGCAGCGGCAGCAACCATCGACGCGGTTTCCAGAAAGCGCGGTGGTTCGGGTCTCTTCAAGAGGCGTCGACCCGCCAAAACAACGGAGTAGTGAAAAGGCCCTCAGCTAGAGGGCCTTTTCTTTTTAGTCTGTGTATGCGCGCCAAGAAAGTTGCTCGGTAAACCCAAGACCAAAGTAGAGCTCCAGAGCACCGGATTCATTCCCTGTGTCAGCACCGAGGGCAATTGATGTGTAGCCCTTTTGAGCCGCGTGAGCAATCCCCCACTTGAGTAGGAGCTTGCCAAGTCCCTGACCGCGAAACTCGGCCAAGACACCGAGCTTATCGACCCAACCCCCCTGAACATCGGCACGGAAGTCGCTAGACAACAAGAATCCCACTGGAAGCTGATTCACATAAACGATGAAGCTGCCCTGGGGATCGGCAGTCTTGGATGCAGCTCTTTCCTTTAGCCAGTCATCAAATGCAACCGGAACATAACCAAAGTGATCCGCAAACGATTTGCTCTCTAGGTCGTGCAGTAGCTCTGCGTGGGATGTGAGGCTCACTGCCCTAACCTCGACACCAGCTGGAAGCGAGGGGAAGCCCTTCTCAATCGGCTGTTTCAACAGCTTGTAGTAGTCGCGATAAAACGTGAGACCAGATGCTTCGAAAATCTCTAGGAGCTCAGTGTCGAGCTTGTTGCAGGAAGAGCGGATAGAAAAACCAGGGAAAGTCTTCCTTGCGTAATCCAGTGCGAAACCAAAGAGTTCTTTAGTTTGCTCTGGATTTCCAATAGTGAATAGGTCAATCTCAACGCGTTTGCGACTTGGCTGAGGATGAATAAAGACCGCGACTTTGATCCCCGCGTCCTCCAATACAAAAGGGTGTCCTGGCTCTGCTACACCCGTTATTTGCTCTTCAATTTCACTCAGTGGGTAAATCTCAAAATCTGGGTC
>CAYTOH010000001.1:0-48136 GCA_964439375.1 uncultured Aquiluna sp. | reverse complement strand
TTTTCCAATCGAGGCTTGGCTGGAATAGATGGCACGGTCTCAACCGCCCTCGGGTTAGCGCAAACCGGATCTCGGGTTCGCGCTGAGATTGGTGACCTGACCCTGCTACACGATGCGGGTGGGATGAATCTCTCAGGGCTCGGAGAGCTTAATTGCCAACTGATTGTTGGGAATGACCACGGCGGCAAAATCTTCTCTCACCTTGAAATGGCAAGCCTGATTGACGCTGAAGACTTCGAGTTGCTGTTTACAACCCCGCAAAATGTGGATTTGGAAGCTCTCGCCACTGCCTATGGCTGGCAGTATTTCAAGACAACCACCGTTGGCCTTGGGGACGCCATGGACAAAGAGGGCTTTGTCTTAATCGAAGTTGAGCTTTAGTCGCTCAGTGCGTATCGGACTGCTTTGAACTTCAGTTCAGTCTCGGCAAGTTCTGCTTGAGGGTCACTTTCGGCAACAATGCCGCAGCCTGCAAATGCCCTCAGCTGCCAAGGGTCCTGCTCTACTCGGCCACCGCGCAGTGCAATTGCCAACTCCCCAGAACCGTCGGCCGAAATCCAGCCGATTGGGCCCGCATACCCACCCCGGTCAAATGGCTCTAGTTCTGCGATGGTTTGCTCGGCGAGGGTGCGGGGCGTTCCGGCAACGGCAGCGGTCGGGTGCAGTCTGGCAATTGCGTCAAGCAAAGTGACTCCGGCTTTGAGCTTCCCTCGCACATCAGAGGCTAGGTGCCAAAGGTCAGGAAGGGCCAGCGAGAAAGGTTTTTGATCGGCCTCGAGATCATCACAGACTGGACTTAGTTCTTGTATCAGCGATTGAACGGCATACTCGTGCTCGTGCTTGTTCTTCGAAGAGTGCGCCAGGCCATCTGCGATAGCTCGATCAACATCAGGGTCGGTGCCTCGGCCAGCAGTCCCAGCCAAGACCCTTGCCGAGACCTCGCCTGATTCGGCCCTGAGCAGTAGCTCTGGGGAAGCACCAAAGTTGCCCTCAATCAAATACGTCCAGCAGTGCGGGTAGCGCTTGTGAAGTCGACTTATAACAGGGGCCATGTCCGGGTTACCCGAGAGCGGCATGACCAAGTCTCGAGCCAGGACAACCTTCTCTAGCTCGGTCTGTTCGATGCGGCGGATTGCCTCTTGGGTGGCGCTTACAAACCCTGACGCCGAAAGCTCGCCAGCAAAAAAGACCCCGCTCACCGGTCGAGCCTCCGCGGGCAAAGAGACCGGAGCCACTTCGGTTACAAAACTGACGCCCTCACGAATCACCGTCAATCTTGCGGGTATCACCAAAACACTCTCGAACTCGCTATCCCCTGAGAATGTGATGGAGGCAAAGGCCATCAGCCCACTGCCAGCGAGGCCCACCTGATCATAGATTTCACTTTGTTGAATGAGCTCTTGCCAAGCAGTGGAAAGTTCTTGAATTCGGTTTACACCTTTTGCTGAAAGCCTTAGGGCAATGCCTTCGCCATAGAGCAGGTTGCCCTCGCGCAAGAACACCAGATCAGGTTTTTCGGGAGCCTTGGCGGGCTGAAACCTTGAGACAGCTTTGAGCCCCATCGACATTTCCTTAGTTTGAGTTGCTTTTAGTAGCAACCACTCAGCGAACCTGCTTATTCTTTTACGAGTCTAGAAGGAGTCTGATTGCGCACCAAACTGGTAGCAGCTTTGCTGTTGGGCTTGTGCGCCCTTGGCCCAGCCTCTGCGTATGCGAGTCAGGATTCTGACATCATTCCCCCTACCAAAGTGGACAAGCTAATTGATCCTGACGCGATGGAGCCAATTGATTTTTCCAAGGTTGAAATCACAACATTGACTCCTGCCGACAAGTTTGTGAACGCCACCACACCTTTGGTTATCTCACTTGCAATGGGATCGCTAGCACTGGTTGTCTACAGCCTTGTGCAGGGTTCCAGAGACGCTGACGGCGAGTAGACTCTTCAGGTGTCAAAAGCCGACCTCTCAAAAAACCCAGCCGCCGTATCGGCGATGTTTGACGAGGTCGCAAAAACCTACGATAAGACCAATGACATGCTCTCCTTTGGGCAAGCCAGACTCTGGCGCAAAGCGGTTCGCAAAGCGATAAACCCAAAGGCTCCAGACCGAATTCTCGATATTGCTGCAGGCACTGGAACCAGCTCGATGGCACTGCGCGGGGACGGGATAACAGTTGTTGCCGCAGATTTTTCAAACGGCATGCTCGAGCAGGGCCGCAAGCTTTATCCAGAACTCGAGTTTGTCTTTGCCGATGCTATGAAGTTGCCCTTCCAGGATGGCGAGTTTGATGTTGTGACGATGAGCTTCGGGCTTCGAAATGTCGAGAACCACAAGATTGCTCTGGGCGAGTTTTTCAGGGTGCTAAAGCCTGGTGGCCGATTGGTGATTTGTGAGTTTTCTCATGTTGGGGGAGTTTTTGGGCCCCTTTATCGCTTGTACCTAAAGCACATCCTCCCGAAGCTATCCGCGCTATTTAGTAAGACCCCAGAAGCGTATGACTATCTCTCAGAGTCAATCGCGGCATGGCCTAATCAAATAGAGCTGAAGCGGGACATTGAAAAGGCTGGTTTTTCGCAAGTGAAGTTTAGAAATCTCACCCTTGGGGTTGTCGCCATCCACAAGGCGGTGAAGTAGTTGAAGATTCAACTCCCGAGCCAGCTCAAGCGGGTTAGCGACAAAAAGCTCTTGGCGGCAATCGAAGAACGCATGACCGAGGTTGAGTCACGCATCATTTCAGCGACCAGTCACACCGAGTCGATGGTGCAGTCGATGGCCTCTCACCTTGCCAAAGCTGGAGGCAAGAGGATGAGGCCCGTTTTGGTTCTTCTCACCTCGCACCTTGGTAACCCAGATGCCGATTCAGTCTTAGATGCGGCGGTAGTGATGGAGATCACCCACCTCGCAACCTTGTATCACGATGACGTTATGGATCAGGCGGTCAAGCGCCGTGGGGTCGACACTGCTCACGTGGTCTGGGGTAACAACATTGCCATTTTGACCGGCGACCTTTTATTTGCCAGGGCATCAAACATCGTCTCGGGCTTAGGTGAAGAAGCCCTGAAGCTCCAGGCTCAAGTCTTCGAGCAGCTCGTCCTAGGCCAGCTGCACGAGACCATCGGCCCAACCGACGGCCAAGATCCACTCGAGCATTATTTAGAAGTGCTGAGAGACAAGACCGGTTCGTTGATTGCTCTTTCCGCTCGCCTGGGTGCGATGCTCTCGGGTGCAAATCCTGACTATCAGGAACCGCTCCAGCTATTTGGCGAGCGGGTTGGAGTTGCCTTCCAGCTGGTGGACGACATCATCGACATCGAAAGCACCAAGGAGCAGTCAGGCAAGGTCTCAGGCACCGACTTGTTGGCTGGTGTTCCAACCCTTCCAGTGCTCCTCCTGGAGAACTACTCTGACCCGAGGTCCAAAGCCTTGCTGGAGACAATCAAGTCGAATCTGAGTGAAGAGAATCTGTCAGAGGTTTTGGCGGAGCTTAGGAATCATCCGGTTTTGGAAGAGGCTCGCACTCAGACCGAATCTTGGGCACACCGAGCAGTTGAAGCTATTGCACCGCTTCCGGATGGAAGTGTTAAGAGCGCCCTTGAGGCCTTTGCCAAGGCGGTTGTGGACCGTCAGGGATAACAAAGAGGAAGAACTAATTGTCAAAACTACGTTTAGCAGTTGTTGGAGCGGGTCCGGCGGGCATCTATGCAGCGGATCTAATCATCAAGGCACAGCGCGACTTCGACGTCTCAATCGACCTCTTCGACCTCCTTCCGGCACCATACGGACTAGTTCGCTACGGAGTAGCGCCCGACCACCCAAGAATCAAGGGCATCATCAGAGCGCTCTACGAGGTGCTAGATCGCGGAGATATCCGCTTCTTTGGAAATGTGAAGTACGGCACAGACATCACCCTCGATGAACTGAAGCAGCACTACAACGCAGTGATTTTTGCTACCGGAGCAATCGCAGATGCAGACCTAAACATCCCCGGTATCGAACTCGACGGCTCCTATGGAGCAGCCGATTTTGTGAATTGGTATGACGCCCATCCTGATTTCCCAAGGCAATGGCCCCTGAACGCCAAAGAGATTGCCGTGATCGGCAATGGAAACGTTGCACTCGATGTTGCACGCATGCTCATTAAGCGGCCCGATGACTTACTCAGCACGGATATCCCGGACCATGTTTATCAGGGGCTGAAGGCTTCGCCTGTCACCGATGTCCACGTCTTTGGGAGAAGGGGGCCTGCTCAGGTCAAGTTCTCACCCCTTGAGCTCAGAGAGGCACTTCACATCGAAGGAGTCCAGGCGATTGTTGAACCTGAAGACTTCAAGTATGACGAGGGGTCTCAAGCGGCAATTGACAGTAACAACCAGGTTCGAGTGATGGTGAAAACCCTAGAGGACCTAAAGGACAACCCGCAGGAGTACCAGGAACGCAGGCTCCACCTGCACTTTTTCGCAAGCCCCGTTGAGGTCTTGGGCGAGGACGGCAAGGTTGTGGGCTTCAAGGTCGAGAGAACCGAACTCGATGGGACTGGGAACGTGCGCCCCACAGGTGAGTACAAGACCTTTGATGTGCAGGCTGTCTACAGGGCCGTTGGGTACTTCGGTTCCGCGTTGGACGAGATTCCCTTCGACTCGAAGTATGGGGTTATCAAAAACGCCGAGGGTCGAGTTCTTGATGATTCAGGCAAGCAAATTCCTGGGGTTTACTGCACCGGCTGGATAAAGCGCGGCCCGGTTGGCCTTATTGGCCACACCAAAGCTGACGCCATAGAAACCATTGGTCACGTAATTGCTGATAGAGGTAGCTGGTGGCAGCCGGCGCTCCCTTCAGAAGAAGCAGTTGTTGAAACCCTAGAGCGCAAGAATGTCGCCTTCGTTGGCTGGCCAGAGTGGCTAAAGATAGACGCCAGGGAACGCTCCCTCGGAGAGGCTCAAGGTCGGGAGAGAATTAAGCTCTTCGACAGAGAAGACATGCTCACGGTTTCGAAAGGCGAATAGCCATGGAGCGGTTGCCGGCAGCGAGGCTGCGCAAAGCGCAAATAGCAATGCTGCTGACCTTCATTTTTATGGGGCACGCCGCTTTAGCATCGGTGGCTTGGGTTCCCGAATACATCGATCGTCTAGGTGTCTCTTTTGCAGCTTGGGGAACCATTATCGGTCTTGGGGTAATCGGCTCTATCACCCCGCTACTGTTTGCTTCGAGACTGATGATGCGTTTTGGCTCTCGAATCATCATTCGCATCTCGAGCTACTTCGGCTTGCTCTTCCTTGTATCACTGGCTTGGACCAATGACCCATTTCTCTGGTTTTTTCTAAACGTTGGCTTCAACTTCAGCATGTCGCTGCTGGGCGTATCGGTGAACTCGCACGCGGTCCTCTTGCAAAAACAAATCACCAAAAACATCATTGGTCGACTGCACGCAGGATGGAGTGTAGGGGCCGTTCTAGCGGCAATCACCGGAGGGCTATCCACCGTTTTCCTAACCCTCGAGGTTTACCTGATTTTGGTGGCCATCTCTACCTGGATCATCTTCGAGTTCTCTTTCCGGCACCTACTCTCTTCTCAAGAAGATGGGCATTTGGAGGAGAAGGCCCAGGTTGTGAAGCGGAAGTTCTATCAAATGCCGCAGCAGCTCTGGCTGCTTGCATTTGGTTTGTTCTTCGGTATCTACCCAGAAGTTGCGGTCATCGACTGGGCGGCGGTATTTGCAAGAGATGTTTTGAATCTTGAGGTTGCACTGCGGTCTATTCCGTTTGCGGCATTCATGATTGGCATGATTGCGGGTCGACTAGCCATGACCAAAATGGCAGTTCGTTTCCATCCGCACCTGATTGCTTCAAGAGGTTCATTTGTAGCTGCAGGCGCCTTGGCGCTCAGCGTAATGTTTGCCCCAATGCTCACCGCGATCAATCCGATTTTCGGATTGATCCTGACTGCATTTTTATGGGGCCTCGCGGGGCTTGGTTTGGCAGCTGTATCGCCCGCGTTTTTCTCGGCAGCCGGCCACATCCCAGGGGTTTCAACATCCTGGGCGGTATCTCGCTTGAGCCTTTTCAACTCGAGCGTTGCAATCTTTGCCAAGGCGTTTATGGGGGCGACGGTTGAGGGATATGGACTGGCCCTTGCTTTCTTCTTCCCTATTGTTTTGGCTATCGGGTCTGGCGTGATTGCGGGAATCTTCGCAAAGCGGGCAAAGGTACAGGAGCTTGAAAACGCAGCTCCTCCAACTGGCCCTATTTCAGTGATTATTGACGAGTCGGGCAAACGATGACTCTGTTCAAAATTTCTAATCAGCCCATGCGCTACGCATGGGGCTCTAAGGATTTGATTCCTGATCTGCTAGGCATTGAGCCGGACGGTGAGCCGATGGCCGAAATCTGGTTTGGTACTCACAAAAACTCACCATCGATAGTCCTGGATTCACAAGGCGGAACGCTCCTTTCAAGAGTCGGAGAGCTTCCATTTCTGGTGAAGTTTTTGGCAGCCGAGAGCCCACTTTCTATTCAGGCGCACCCCAGCAAGGCCAGGGCCCAACATATGTTCGGGCAGTCTCATTCGAGCTATCAGGATGCCAATCACAAGCCTGAGATGATCATCGCGGTCACCGAGTTCAGGGCTCTTTGTGGATTTAGGCCCCGGACCGAACTGGAGATTGATTTGCAGAAGTTAGCCACTGCAACCATTCACCTCGCTGGTTTGTGGGGAGCCTATGAGGCAGCGGGTCTAAAGGGCGCGATGAATTGGATCTACGATTCTGAACCGCCTGCAGTTGGGCAACTGGTCGCGAATGCAACTGTGCTGGGTAGAAAGCGAGCTCGCTTAGTCGAGGAGCTCTTTGACCGCTATCCCGGTGACAAGGGCATCTTGGTTTCTGTCTTGATGAACCTGGTGACTTTAGAACCAGGCGAGGCGATGTTTCTGCCGGCGGGGAATATCCACGCCTACCTTTTTGGCCTGGGCGTTGAGGTTATGGCCGCCAGTGACAACGTGCTTCGCGGGGGACTGACTCCTAAGCCGATTGATGTCAAAGAACTACTCAAGATCTTGGATTACTCGGAGCTTCAGGAACCAAGGGCAGCTTTGAAAAAAATGCTCAATGGACTTTGGCACATTCCCGTTGATGTTGAGGATTTCAGCGTTTATAAAGTGGAGCCGTCAGCGACCAACATGTTGATCGATTTGGAGCTTCGCGGCAGTGCGATCGCTGTTTGCGTCTCAGGAGAGATCAGCATCTCAACCTCCAAGGATGAGCTACTGACATTGTCTAGAGGCGAGGCGGCTTTCCTGTCCGATGCGAGGTTGTTCTCGGTTTCTGGCGCGGGTGTTGGCTACCTGGCTATGGGTTAGCGGAAGTTCACGAACTGCAGATCAACGGGCAAGTCTTTGCCCTTGAGCAGTGCAATTGTTTCCTGGAGGTCATCACGAGACTTTGATGTCACACGAAGCTCGTCGCCTTGAATCTGAGCCTTCACGCTCTTGGGGCCCTCATCGCGGATAATCTTCGAAATCTTCTTGGCGTTTTCCTGGTCGATTCCGCTCTTCATGTTGCACTCAATCCGGAACTCTTTGCCCGATGGGTATGGTTCGCCGTCATCGAGGCTCTTGAGTGAGATCCCGCGCTTTACAAGCTTGGACTGGAAAACATCCAGCACTGCTTCGGCGCGGTCCTTGGAGTTTGCCTTGATCATGATCTTCTCGCCAGAGAACTCGATTGAAGCATCAGTTCCCTTGAAGTCGTAGCGCTGCTCAACTTCCTTTTGCGCTTGAGTTAGCGCGTTAGCGGTTTCTTGACGGTCTACTTTGCTGACGATGTCGAATGAGGAGTCTGCCATGGAGGAAAGTCTAATCCCGGGACCGTCTGGCCGTTGAAGACCTAACCAGCAGTTCCATTGGCCAAAGAGTTAACTGCTCAACATTTACCAATTGCTTGGGGTCTCCCGACTCCAGGATGTCGACCAGCATGTTTGCACCCTTTGCTCCCTGCTCTTTAGGTTGCTGGTTGATGGTGGAAAGGCCGTAAAACTCACCGAGCTCGTGTCCATCCATGCCGATCACGCTGATGTCTTGGGGGACGCGGTAGCCAAGGTCTCTGGCGGCCTGGATTGCGCCGAAGCCCATCTCATCAGACGCACAGAACAGTGCTGTTGGTGCTGATCTCGGGTCCCCGAGCATTTGCTTTGCTGCGTGGTAGCCACCGCCCACAGTGAAGTCAGCCTCTGCCATCCACTCAGGCTTAAAGTCGAGATTGGCATCCAGTAGAGCCTCGTGGTAGCCGGTGCGGCGAAGGTATGGCTGGTGGAAGTCCATCTCGCTGGCCGCGTTTCCGGCGATCATGCCTATTTCAGTGTGGCCAAGTGAGATCAGGTGTTGGGTTGCGAGGCGCCCCGCGCCCTCGTCATCGAGCGAGAGGGACCTCGCTCCTGGAATCGGTCCACCAATTCCTACGATTGGTTTTTGTAAAGCAGTGAGGTTTGCGAGCTCGGAGTCAGTTAGCTTCACCGCAACTGTCAACACACCATCCACACGCTTGCGGAGAACGAGATCTTCGAAGGTGCGCTTACGGTGAGAAAGTCCGCCAGAAAGGCTGTAAAGCGTTACATCGTAGCCACGGTTAATCAATGCATTGACGGTTCCATCGAGGACCGTGGAGAAAAACCAGGGTGAAACAAAGGGCATAACGACGCCGATGTTTTTAGCCCTACCCGTTGCCAGCGTGTAAGCCGAAGAGGAGGCAACATAACCCAGCTCCTGGGCGGCCTTCAGGACCTTTTCTCGTGCTCTTGCGGAAACGTGACTCTTGCCATTTAGCGCTCTGGAAACGGTCGCTGTCGATACTCCAGCCCGCTGCGCAACCTCGATGATGCCTACCACAGCTCAAACTGTAAAGCTTTACAGTCTTGTGCGCTAGTCGGGGCTTCAAAAATCGGGTATTGTTTTCCACTGCGCCCTAAAAAGTGCTTTCGGCTAGTTACCCAAGCGGCCAAAGGGATCTGACTGTAAATCAGCCGGCTCAGCCTTCGGGGGTTCGAATCCCTCACTAGCCACAAAACCCCAGCCCTCCACGGCTGGGGTTTTTCTTTCCCTTTTTCAATCTTTGACCTAGCATTCAGGGGTGCTTGAGATTCGCAGACTTAATCCCTCAGAACTCAGTGGACTGTTGGAGTTCATGGACGGCCCCGCCTTCAAATCGCAACCTCAGTGGCAGGGCTGCTATTGCCAGTTCTATCTCAACTCAAAGGCGGAAAACGATGACCCCGCTGCGAAGGAGCACGTAAACCGGCAGCGCGCTTGTGACAGAACTAACGAGGGCACAATGCAGGGCTACCTGGCGTATGAAGGCGACAAGGTTGTTGGCTGGATGGCGGCCAACAGTTTCAAGAACTTTGTTGCCCTGCCACCCGGCCCCGAAAACGTGGCAGCAATAATCTGCTTCGTTGTAGAGAAAGAACACCAAGGAAAAGGCGTGGCCACTCGCTTGCTTGACTATGCGCTGGAGGATCTCCCGAACCAGGGTTATGTTGCAGTGAACTCTGCGCCACTAGCCAGTGGAGAGTTTCACGAGTGGGGCTATCGAGGGCCCCGAAGCATGTTCGAAAAAGCCGGCTTCGAGCCTGGCCCCATGGTCGATGACAAGCACATTTTGATGTCCAAGAAGTTAGTCGGCAGAAACCGCCCTTAAGCACTTGAAACCGACGAGACACCCCATAAGTCGGCCGTTTGGTCTAAGTGTTAGCAGGATCGAAGACTTTTCCCGGGTTCAATAAATTCTTGGGGTCAAAAAGCTTCTTGACCGCCCACTGAAGTTGCCATTGAGGATCCCCAAGCTCCTCCATGAGCCACTGCCTTTTCAACAAGCCAACCCCGTGTTCTCCGGTCAGTGTGCCACCCATTGACATGGCCGCCTTGAAGAGGGCATTTGCGGCTCCCCAGACACGCTCCGGAACCTCCTCGCCAGCGTAAATGAAATTGGGGTGCAGGTTCCCATCCCCAGCGTGAGCCACGGTTGGTATCTCGAGGTCAAATTCGACTTCAATTTTGCGGATTGCTCGCAGCATTTCGGCCAGTCGGGATATCGGAACCGCGACATCTTCAATCAAAACCGTCCCTTGCTTCTCCAACGCCGGCAACATCGCACGTCTGAACTCTAAGAGATCCTCGCGGCCAGTCTCGACGGCTGGAGTCATCCCAAACTCTTGCCAAACGCCTGATATGGCTTGAGCAGTCCGCTCCGCCCCGGCACCATCGGCCTGAGCTAAAAGAACGTTTCCCGAGTGGGTCCGTGAGCCTGTGCCGAGGTAGTCAGCGATGTATTGAGCACATCGATGATCAATGAGTTCAAATACGCTCGGAACTAGGCCTCGTCGCAGCGTCTCTTGCACGGCCAGACCAACTTGTTCGATGTCCGAGCACTCCGCGCTAACTGTCCAAGTTGGATAAGAATCAATTGGCTTGAGGGCCACACGAGCTTCGGTGATGACCCCGAGAGTCCCCTCGCTTCCAACAAGAAGAGAAACCAGGTCATAGCCGGTGACACCTTTAATCGTTTGATGTCCCAAGCGCATCACTTGACCGTCTGCCAAAACCACCGTTAACTCTCGAACCGCCTCACGAGTGACGCCATACTTGGCGCATAGCAGCCCTCCAGCGTTAGTCGCTATGTTTCCCCCAACAGTTGACCAAGCCCGACTTGCAGGATCGGGTGCAAACCAGAGGTCTAGTTGCTTGGCAGCAAGATTCAGATCCTGGTTGATGACGCCAGCCTCAACCAGAGCCCATCGGTCTGCCTGGGAAATTTCGAGGATACGATTCATTCGCTTGAGCGAAAGCACAATCTCTCCCGCAGAGCCAATAGCCCCACCGGCAAGTCCACTACCTCCCCCTCTTGTTACGACAGGTGTGTCAGTCTCGTGAGCAATCTTCATGACCTTGACCACGTCGCCGGTCTCGGTTGCCTCGACCACGCAGATAGGTGAAGAACTAGATGATTTACCTGATTTGTCTGACCGCACTTCCGCTAGCGAAGCTTCATCCGTTTTCACCTTTTCGGACAAATGTTCGCGAAGCAGCTGAATCACCTTTTGGTTTTGGCTAGCGACAGTCATTGTTCGTCTCCACGGATCAAGATTAGACAGCTCTCTCGAGGAGGCTAACATCCCTTCCATCAAGGCGCAGGCAAGTGAAGTTCTTTTTGTCATACCATTAGCAAAACGTCAAGATAAACTGTGGCTAGTCAAGTTTGCTAGCCGATAACGAGCATGAAGGCGAGTTTTTCAATGAAGCTAATGCGGGTAGGTGCCCCAGGACATGAAAAGCCGGCAATTGCGGTCGACGACAACCATTACGTTGATGTTTCTGACCTGATTTCTGATTATGATGAGAGATTTTTTGAGCAGGGCAACCTTGATCAACTGATTGCAGCCTTTTCTGAAAGAGTTCGGGACAACAGGGTGCTGCCAATCGGGAACGTGCGGATTGCGGCACCTTTCGCCCGGCCTCACCAAATCATTTGCATCGGGTTGAACTACGCCGATCACGCAAAAGAATCCGGTGCGGAGGTGCCTCCAGAGCCGATCATCTTTACTAAAGCCCCTAACACGTTAGTCGGACCAAATGATCAGGTGATGATCCCCAAGGGATCCAAGAAAACGGACTGGGAGGTCGAGCTAGGCGTTGTCATAGGGAAGCGTGCGAGGTACCTGAAAAGCCCGGAGGCCGCCAAAGAGCATATTGCAGGTTACGTGCTTTGCAATGACATTAGTGAACGAGAGTTCCAGCTTGAGCGGCAGGGACAGTGGTCCAAGGGAAAGAGTTGTGAGACTTTCAACCCAGCTGGGCCTTGGCTTGTGACTCCCGCCGAGATTTCTGATCCCATGAACCTTACGATGACCATGAAGCTCAATGGCAAGCTAATGCAAAACAGCAGTACTGCACAGATGGTTTACCAGCCTGACTTTCTGATCTACTACCTGAGTCAGTTCATGGTGCTAGAGCCTGGAGATCTAATCAACACCGGCACCCCTCCAGGGGTAGGGCTCGGCCAAAAGCCCCCCCTGTATCTCAGCGATGGCGATGTGATGGAGCTTCACATAGAGGGACTTGGAGTTCAGACGCAGCGGGTCAAGGCGTATTCGGACTGAGGTGGTCGAGACCAAGCCGTTCGCGTTGTCGGTCGAGATAGTCATAAGCCGCGACTGTCCATCCTTGAATCAGCTGAGGGGGCTGAGAGACTCGGTTAGAAGCGTTCAAATCAGGATCCCAAACGTCAATTATGAAACGGCTCACCCCAGCGCGTTCTTCGTGATCGGATCGAAAAAGTTCAGGGTAAGCACCCACGCCCTCTACAGCAGATAGAGTTCTCGAAGCTATCTCCGCGGCCTCCGAAATAGCCCCGTGGCGAATCAGGCCTCTGACAATTAGAGCAGAGTCGACAGGCCAGCTACTGCCAGTGTGATAGCCAGCTGGCCGATACCTGCGGTTCGAGCTAGCCAGTGTTCTTACGCCATTGGGGCCAAGCATCGAAGGGTCACAGACGCTGTCAATCAGAGCACCTCGGTAGTCGGCGAATTCAGGCCCATCGAGAAGCGTTGAGTCGAGAAGTCGCCACTGGTTGCTCGCAATGGCATCTAGTCGGGCTTCCTTACCATTGACTCTCCCCGACCCCATAGCAAAGCGATCACCCAACCACCAATCGTCTAGCGCCGTTGCTCTTAGGGCAAGAGCAACGCTCCTAAGTTGGCTCGGAGATAACGCCCACGGCTTCGGGGAGCGCGCGGCCAACTTTGCGGACGCATTCAAAGCATCAAAACTCTCGCCAATTGTTTCAATCGAGGCGGTGCCTGGTTCGAGCGCAATGTCTCCGGATTGGGTTAGGTATGAGTCACCCGAATCCTTCCAAACTTGATTTAGGATTCCCTTGACATTGCTTCTGTGGCTCCTTAGCACGCCGCCACCGGTGACAATCCCCTCCACGAGCCACTGAGTTGCGCGCTCAGCTCGCGATCCAAGTGACTCGCCGTTCACTTTGTAATCTAGGCAACTCGCATCCATACGCGAGAGTTTCTCCAATGCGCTCAGCCAAAGTAGTGTGGCGTCGATAGAACCGTAGTAAGGGAACTCCCAGCCGCTTTCAACGGTAATCCTTAGGGCTTGAGGATCGTTTTTCTCTCGAATCTCATGAGGAATTCGACCTACTTCCTCCTCGGACGCCGGGTTATGTCTACTTCCTTGATGCTCTCCTAGCGCAAGCAAAACGTTGCGTTCCAGAGAGCTCCATCGGGGGCCTAAGAGTGAGCAGATTACTAGGGAGTCCCTGCCAAAGAGGCACCTGAAAAGGCCTTGGTCTTGCGTTTCTCGGTGATGCTCAAAAGTAGCGGAGGCAAAGGGCACCGTCCATTTTCCAACCTGGCCGGTAATGAGCCGCAGAGCAGTTTCAACGGTTGGTCTTGATCGCGGGTCAAAAATTGGATCATCCAGAGGGAGAATCTGGACAGCCTGAAGCACGCTCTCGCCCGAGAGTATGTCTGCGTCAGGGTACTCCGCCATATCTCCCTAGATTGCAGTTTGAAGCTACAGATTGGTAACAACCATTCTTTTGCTTGGCAAAAAGCGTATCGTATGACCAAATGGGAAGAGGGGGTTTGCAAAGTGCCCAAGAATGACTCAGTACCCCTGGATGTGGCAACTGTGGATGGGGTTGATCTGGGGGTTATCGCCCAGTCATGGACTGAGAATGGTTGGGCCAGTGCGTCGCTTCGCATCTTGAGACCATTCAGTTGGGACGCCAAAGAACGAGCTTTTGAGTTGCTTGATTGTGACCTTACAAATGCCAATCCCTCGATTTTGGTCTGCGGTCCCTATGCGACCTCTGACGCCGCTGCCTGGAATACCGACCCCGAGCATGATGTCGGCTTCCCAGAAGCAGAAGGTTTTGACGGGGTGCTCTACACAATTGCTGGGGAGCCTGCAGTTTCCGGGGATCGGTATCAGGATGCGGCGGGCTGGTTTACAGTCTCGGGATTGGGTGAGGACGGTCAAGAACGCTATGTCGCATTTGCCTTGGAAAAAAGCAACACCCAGCTAGTTCTGGTGACTCTCTGCAATGAAGTTTTGGCGGTGTCACTAGTTTTGCCGAAGCAGATATATCCCATCGCAGCCTGCTCCGACTTAATCGATACTCCACAAATGCAGGTCCGTAGAGGCAGTGGTGGTCACCGAGTTGGCCAGGCAGCTCTGCGTGAAATCATCGTGCAGGCAATGCCGCAACGCGCGCGAAACTACAACGCTCCTCTAATTGTTGATACCTGGGGCTTTGGCACTCACGTCGACCAAAATCTTGTCACTTCGGTTGCTAACACCGCCCAAGAACTAGGAATAGAGATTGTCACGGTTGATAAAGGTTGGGAAAAGAGTGTTGGCGATTGGGTGACAGGGGATAACTTTCCCGGTGGCGTTGCTGGTCTTTCAGAAATCGCTTCGGAACGAGGTGCTCGTCTGGGCCTCTGGGCTAGCTTGGGAAATGCTGACCCCCTCTCAGATGTGGCTCAAGCGCACCCAGATTGGCTGGCAACTTGGCGAGGAAAGCGTCAGAAGGTTTCTCACAGAACTAAGTCGCTGTGTCTAGGACATGGACCAGTTATCGAGTACCTCTCCCAGTCAGTTGCGAACCTTGCCAGAGACGGTGTCTCTTGGTTGCTCCATGATTTTGAAACGATTAGTCGGTGTGACAGTGATCACCATGACCATCCAGCTGGATTGGGCGAAGACTGGGCAGTGCGCGGGTGGTATCAACTACTTAGTCGAATCAGAACCGAACACCCACAGCTTTGGATTGAAAACTGTTGGAATGGCGGGCGGACTTTAGACCTTCAGATGGTAGCCCACCATGACACAACCATTGGTGATGACTGGTGTGACGTCCGACACAACGCGGTGGCGAAGGTGGGGCTGGGCCAGTTCCTTCCCGCCCACTGGTGTTCAAGCTACCAGTCGGACCAGAATCAGTTGCCGCTGAGTTCGCAGCTGGCCATCTATGCCGTTGGCGGGCCCTGGATTCTGATGGGCGACATTCCTAACTGGTCCGCAGAAAAGCTCGACCTTGCCAAGAAAGTTATGGACACCTACAAGAGATTTAGGCCGCTCTTTCCAGAGGGTGCGGTCAATTGGACTGAATTGCGAGGCTGGCAACCAGATTCTCGATGGAGGGCGGATCAGGAGGTGTTAGCCATTTCATTCCAGCACCCAAGTGGAACTGAACTTATGGCATGCGTATCGACCGAACCCTTCGCCGACCTCTCCGTTCATTGGTTCCCCAAGCACCAAGGCTCAGCAACTGTCCGAGATGAGCTCACTGGAGAAACTCAAAGGTACGAAGCCGCGGAGCTCGCCTCTGGACTAGCCCTTGATTTTTCACGTCCGAGAGGTTTCTTGTTTAGCGTTGTGCCTAGTTAGCGGCGTACTTACTTGTTTCGGTTGACATACCGATAATCATCATACAATTAGAGCAGTGGCAGCAAGGAGGCACCAACGTGTCAAGACCCCAAGTATCAGTACAGCTCTATTCGGTGAGGGAGCACTTGGCCGCCGACTTGAACTCCACCTTGGAAAAGCTTTCGAGACTTGGGTTTTCAGCGGTTGAGCCTTTCGGCCTCCCGAACGACGTGGCCAAACTCAAGAGCGGCTTAGCTCAGGCTGGACTTAGCGCGCCTACCGCGCACTCTAGCCTGCTGGAGAACCCAGCAAAGGCTTTAGAGGCTGCACTTGAGATTGGTACACAGCTTCTCATCGACCCATATCAGCCAGAGTCCATGTTTCGGAGCAGATCTGAACTTAGGCGCTTAGCAGACCAGCTGTCCGAAGCCTCACAACTCTGCCAGAAGGAACATGTTTCGGTGGGATATCACAACCACGATCATGAGATTCGCAATGAAATTGATGGCGTTCCTGCTCTAATCGCGCTCGCCGATGAAACCGACTCGGCCGTGAGGTTTGAAGTTGATCTTTTTTGGTGCGAACAGGGAGGGGCAAACCCTTTGGAAATAGTGCGATCGCTAGGTGACCGGGTCGCTGCTCTACACGTTAAGGATGCGGTGCGAGGACTAGGCGTCTCAGGCCAGGTGCCCCTTGGCCAGGGAGATGTGAGGCTATTGCCGAGCATTTCAGAGGCTGCGCTAGCCAGGTTGGTTGTTGAGTTTGACGAGTATACGGGGGATTTGTTTGAGGGTATTGGACAGTCTCTGGAGTTTTTGAAGCAGAACGGAATCCAGGCATGACAGCATTTCGAATTGGCATCATTGGTGCCGGGGTAATCAGCGAGCAGTATCTGGATAATCTCACCAAAGCCCCCGCCGTTAGTGTTGAAATGATCGCCGACATTGATGTTGGGCGAGCACATGCGCGCGCCGAGCAATACGCAATTGCTAGCTCTGGCAGTCCTGAAGAGCTTTTAGCTCGAAAAGACATCGACCTAGTGGTGAACCTCACCATTCCCAGAGCGCATGAAGACGTAACAATCAATTGTTTGAAGGCCGGGAAGCACGTCTGGAGCGAAAAGCCATTGGCACTGGATACCGATTCTGTTGCGAGAGTTCAGGCAGTGGCATCATCAAGTGGACTAGAGGTTGGATGTGCCCCTGACACATTCCTAGGGCCTGCAATTCAAACAGGCTTGCGATTGATTCAAGCGGGCGAGATAGGCGAGCTTTTAGGAGCCACCACTGCATTTGAAGTTCCTGGTCCAGAAAGCTGGCACCCAAATCCTGATTTCTTGTATGCCAAAGGCGGAGGTCCAATCTTCGACATGGGCCCGTACTACTTGACGGCACTCGTCTGTGCTTTGGGTCCTGTGAGTCAAGTCACGGCACGATCTTCGAAGGGGCGCGAATTCAGAACAATCGGATCAGGCCCCAGAGCCGGCGAGAACTTCCCAGTCGAGGTACCAACCAATGTGGTCGCTCTCATTGACTTCGCTTCTGGAGCGGTATCTCAGAGCAGCTTCAGCTTCGACTCTGCAAAAATCAGGGCCGGCGTTGTTGAGATCCATGGATCACTCGGGACGATTGTTATTCCTGACCCTAATGGTTTCGAAGGCACCATCGAGTTGTACCGTCATGGCTCTAAAACCTTTGAACCTCTGCTAATTCCAGCGGAGGGCAAGGTGATGTATAGAGGACTTGGAGTCGTTGATATGGCAAACGCAATTCAAGAAGGCCGAAGACCGAGAGCGAACATCGATCTTGCGGGACACATAGTTGAAGTTATGCAAGCCCTAGAGAAGGCTGCCATTGAGGGCGGGACAGAATTGGTGAATTCTCGTCCGGAGAAACCCGCACTCGTAGGCAAGGAGTTTGATCCCTGGGCGGTGTCTAATTGAGTTCCCGGTCGAACAAAAAGGTCAGGGCAGCGCTAATTGGAGCTGGCTTTATGGGAAGTGTTCACTCAAGAGCACTGAGGTCTGCGGGAATGGAAATTGCGGGAGTTATTTCATCGAGCCCTGAAGCCTCCGCCAGGGCCGCTGTCTCGCTTGGGATCGACAGGGTGTTCAGGAGCATCACTGAGCTACTGGATGATCCTTCGGTGAACCTAGTTCATGTGCTAACTCCAAACAACACTCACGGTGATTTGGTCTCTCAAGCCCTTGAGGCCGGCAAGAATGTGGTTTGCGAGAAACCGCTGACCCCAACAGCCATAGAGGCAAATAGACTTGCAGACCGGTCTGAGCAGTTGGGATTGGTCGGTGCAATTCCATTTGTCTATCGCTACCACGCCATGGCCAGAGAAGCGAAACATCGCGTAGAAACTGGTCAGGTAGGGCCCGTTTTTGGTGTGAGAGGTTCATATCTTCAGGATTGGCTTCTAAACCAATCGGACTCCAATTGGAGAGTTAGTCCGGAATCAGGGGGACCGTCCCGGGCATTTGCCGATATCGGCATTCATCTCTGTGACCTTGTTGAGTTTGTGACTGGCCAGCGCATTAGTCGCCTGGTATCAACGTTGCTGACTGCCCATCCCACCAGGGGGAAACAGCAGGTGAGAACTGAGGACTCCGCCGGGGTTTTGGCTCAACTTGAGGGCGGGGCAATTGCGAGTCTGCTGGTTTCCCAGGTCGCAGCTGGCCGCAAGAATGCCCTGGTACTGGAAGTCCACGGCGCGAGTGAAGCCCTGAGTTTCGAGCAAGAAAATCCAGAAAAACTCTGGGTGGGCAAACAGTCTGGAAGCATTGAATTGATGAGAGATCCGAACCAACTCTCATCAGCTGCTCGACGGCTTAGCAGTTTGCCCGCTGGTCACCCCGAGGGTTACATGGATGCCTTTACAAGTTTTGTAAAGGATGTCGGACATGCCATAAATGGTGAAGCTCCCATGGAGTTGCCAACTTTTCGGGATGGGGCGAGAAGCGCCCAGCTCACAGAGGCAGTCCTTATCTCAGCTGAGAGCGGCAACTGGATAGACATTGCCCCGTGACCTCAGTAGGTCGCCCGACCCCCGCTGATGTCATAGACGGCGCCTGTTGAGAAGCTGACTTTGTCTGAGCACAACCAGGCGACAAGTTCTGCAACTTCTTCCGCCTTGCCTATCCGCTTCATTGGAATCAGCGATGTTAGTCGAGCTAGCACCTCATCCGAAGTATTGGCATTCATCGGGGTTTCAATCACTGCAGGCGCAATTGAGTTGACCAGTACTCCTGTGGTGGCGAGTTCCTTGCCTACCGACTTTGTCATGGCGATAACTGCCGCTTTTGTAGCCGAGTAGATCGATAGGTTGGGGTTGCCATCCTTCCCAGCCATGCTTGCAAGGGTGACAATTCGACCCCACCCGCGTTCAACCATCTGGGGCGCAAATGCCTTGATGAATGACTGGGTCCCAAGGACATTCACCGCAAAGACATGACGCCACTGATCTTGCGTTGTCTCAAGCAGTGGCACGTTTGGGCCCACGATCCCCGCTGAGGTTATGAGTATGTCAATTGGTGGAAGACTCTTTGGTAGCTGGGAGACTGCTAATTCATCTGTCACATCAATTTGAATATCAGCTCCAGGGGAAACGTCGGCTGTGAACACCGTTACCCCCTCTTGCCTAAGGCGCAGTGCCGAGGCAAGACCCAATCCGCTCATTCCGCCAGTGACGAGAGCCGTACGTTTGCTTTGCTGCTGCATTGCGCTAGCCTTTCCGCGCAAATTCGACGATGTAGTCGCTTAGGTAGAGGTGCTCGTCCGGAACCATATCCTTAAACCACAGCCTGGAGTATTTGCCTAGGTTGAGGCAGGTTCTCTTCTTGGCCAGAGACTCCTCTGAGTCATCAGGCTGTAGGGACGGATACCAGAGAGTGTGACCTGGGCGGCTTACGATTTCAACGGGCGTAGACCACTGCTGAGAGTTATCTCCGTGAGATAAGTCCTTGTTCGGATTGATGGAAAGGAAAAGTTCTCCACCTACCCAGAAAGGACCATCAACACGACCCAAAAGCATCACCCAGGCTTCAATCTCATCATTCCAGCTGACAGATGGACCCCAGTAGTAAAGCTCGTTTCCTTGAGAAACGGCACCACCACCCTGCGCCTTGGGAATCTGAAGGGCCTTGATTGGCTGCCCTATGCCATTCCAATCCGCATTAAATCCAACCCCATCCCAGCGCTTCGCTTTCTTCTCTGGATTATCCAAGTCCGCAAGTGCGATTCGGCCGACGCTTACACACTGTCCTGACGCTTCGACCTCGGAACTCCAGGTTTTGGGGTCAAAGACTCCCGGATAGGCGTATTCTCCGAAGAAAACGTAAAGGTAATCGCCATTTGCAATTGCACTCGGGTCTCCTACACCTCCGGGGAAGCAGTAGTTCTTGTTCACCGGCAATCGAATCATTCTTTCGTTTCGATCCTCGAAGATAATTCCCAGGTTCTCCCAACTATCCCCACCGTCGATAGATTTCATGATTCCAATTCTCGGTGCAGCTTGAATTGAATCGTCACCCTTGAGCCCCGGGGGCCAATTGTCATCACTCATCCCTTCGCCTGTCTCTGGCTTGTAGATCAGAGTGCTTGGGTAGTTCTCATTGTGATACAAGGAGTATAGGGTTTTGCCCGAGGGGTCTGACGGGTCCTGATGGATGCTCTCAAACCAAACACTGCCATGCAGTCCATCCGCGTGCGGTTTCACGACCTGGGGTAGCCGCGGGTGGACGAAAGCCTCTGCCGGAAGGGCAAAGGTTTCACTCACTGTCGAACCCTCACCAATCTTGAGCTCATTTCCATCGCCCCAAACCGGATCTTCACCGTACTTACCCGGGAAGATTCGAAAACGGTCGCCAACCCAAGCTGTCGACATGTTGCAGTCGACCCAGCTTCCAAAAATCTGTCGCTGCGTTTGATGTAAACGAACAACGATATTTTCAACACCTGTGTTGATCTCTACCACTTCACTCATCCTTGAGCTTCCTTCCATGTCTTGGTTCGGTTGAATTGAACTTTCCCTGACACTTTCTGCGCAGGCAATCGATACTTAGGAAGTACCCCAGGCCCACACGCAGCTGTTCCGACTCCGGAGCATGCAAAATCGATTACAACGTTAGTTGTCGACGATTGGGGGAGTAGGTGATCGTGGGTTGTCGCTGCGACCAGTTGCGTTGACCAGGGTCTAACTGTCAGACCAACTTCATTTTCAAACCTCATTGACAGATTTCTTCCTAGGACAGCGGAACGGACAGATCCCCTGCGACTTGACTCCTGCGGTCTTACGGTTCGCTCTTGAAGATCGCCAACGCTCATTCCAAACCAACCCAAGTGTGCTCCTTGACCCGTGTCTGGGTATGAGGGACTGGGCCCCTTTCCAAACCAATTGACTTCCATTTCCGAGTCGCCCGGAATATTGAATTCGACCCCGACGCGCGCCCAGTGCGAGCTCCACTCTTTTGGCCACTGGCCAAAGGGGGCCACTTCCAGCTGAAGCTCGAGACCTTTAGGGCTGAGAATCCAGCTCCAAGTGCATTCCACACCAGCATCAGTTGCTGCGCCGCCAACTCTGGTTCGGACCAAAACCAAGTCATCTCTTGACTCGATTGAGATTAACCTGGAAACCATTCGATCCAGACCGAGTCGAGCCCATCTGTCGGCGGCGGCTGGCGCATCATTTTCACCCCAGCCAACCCTCAGATCATTGTCGGTCGGCGCTCGCCAAAGCGTCAGCATCCAATCGCGAATCTCTTGGTCTCCAATACGAGTCGGTGCACCCGTTGTTGAGTCGAGGGACAAAACCTCCGCGATCTGTTTGACGTCATCAAGGGCTTTTTCCTGCAGTGGAATTTCAAAGGCACCTGCTTCTGAAATCAGCTGAGCACTTGCCACTGCCCAATTTGCCGGAACCGAGGAAGTCGCATTCTTGGTTTCGAGCCACACTGTCAAAACACTAGAGTCCGCGCCTAGCAGCTCCAAAGCTTTCTCGGGCAATCCAATGTTTTCGCTCTGTCTTGGACTCAGTGGGCTATGTGGAATCTCTCCTAATCCAGTACGTTCGCCGTTGGTGACCACCTCCCACCTAAGAGAAAGGTGCGAGGTGTCAATGTGGTCGAATCGACTCTCAAGCCGGATTGACCGAGAGTCTCGGTTGATCTCAATAGCAATAGGAGCGAAAACGGCCGCCAGGTCTATCAATTGTGCCCTGGGGTCCCTACCCGCTGATACGAGGCCATCAATTACGAAGTTTCCATCGTGGATGACCTCACCGAAGTCGCCACCATAGTTGGTGATTACTGACTCGTTCTCTTGCGTGTAAATTCCATGCTCGAGCCATTCCCAGATGAACCCGCCCATCAGCCTGCTGTGGTTATCGAAAGCAGTTTGGTATTCGGTTAGTCCGCCAGGACCAGTGCCCATGGCGTGGGCGTACTCGCACAAAACGAAGGGCATTTCCCGTCGCCTGGCTTCGAGACCTAGGTCTGCCAAGGGCTCTTCTTCGCCGCGCCCCACGGCTTCGACATAGTCAACCGATGCGTACATCATGCTCCAAACGTCGACATACTCGCAGGTTTGGTCACCCTCATAGTGGATGGGTCGTGACGGGTCGATTTCCTTTATAGCTTTGGACATTGAACCAAGGTTTGAGCCAACCCCAGCCTCATTTCCCAGGGACCACATAATGATGGACGGATGGTTTCTATCTCTGAATACCATTCTTTGGGCTCTATCAACAAGGGCTTGCTCCCAGCTTGGATCGTCGGTTGGGTTGTTGACCCAGTTGACCATTCCAAAACCATGGGTCTCAAGATCACACTCGTCAATGACCCAAAATCCCAGCTCATCGGCGAGATCCAACATTGCGGTTGTGGGCGGGTAATGAGATGTTCTGATTGCGTTAATGTTGTGACGCTTCATCAGCCCAAGTTCCGCCCTGAGAGTTTCCTCCGGAACGTACCGTCCCCAGAGCGGGTGGTGTTCGTGGCGATTCACTCCGCGTAACTTAATGGGTTTGTCATTTACGCGCAAAGTTCGGTCGACAATCTCAACGCTACGAAATCCAAACTTGACGACTACGGCTTCAACCACAAGTCCATCTGAGCTGAGCTCAACGCGAATCGTGTAGAGGTTAGGCTCTTCAGCAGACCAAGGCCTTGCCCCCGAAACCTCAGTCACGGCTCCCGGTTTCAACTGTTGATTGAGTTCAACAATATGGATCTTCAGATCCTGGTCGCGAGCCGATCCCTCACTTCGAACGTTAACGCATAAGTTAGCTTTGCCCTCTTTCCAGGTGGCTTCGACTGCTACATCTGCAATGCAGACTTCCGGTCTTTCGATCACAGACACGTCACGAATGATTCCAGGAAGCCACCACTCATCTTGATCCTCAAGGTAAGAGGCTGCGCTGAAGGTGTAAACCCGCACGGTAATAGTGTTGGACTTTTCGAGTAGCCCCCTCAGAGAGAACTCGCTTGGGAGGCGACTGCCTCGAGTGGAGCCCACATAGGTCCCGTTCCACCAGATGTCTGCTGCCCCTTCGATTCCGTCAAATCGAAGCACTGCATCGCGTGGCGGGTTGTCCCAGTTGACCTCGCGCTGATACTCACCGACCCCGTTCTCGCCTGGCGTGTGGGGTGGATCAACCGGAAATGGAAACTGGACATTTGTGTAAACAGGTTTGCCGTGCGGGCCGGATAGGAAATTGTCCAGGTGAGGCATAACGAAACTGGCTGGAACTGGAATCAAGTCCCGATCTGCTGCCCCAAAAACCGGCTCAGCTACTTTCTCCAGGACTCTCGGTAGCCAGCGAAAACGCCATAATCCGTTGAGATTTTTCACGGGGCTATTGCTACTCAGACTCGCTCGAGGCGGCAAAGTGTTCCAACCCGGGCTCACACTTTCCAGTGGCTGGGGAGTTTTTCTTTGTGGAGCTTGATTCATAGCTTGAGTCCAGTCAAACGAATAGTTGCTACCTGGAAGGGCCTCAGCTCAAGGTCAAGCTCTTGACCACCAAAAGTTCCGCTTCCCGGAAGGTGAGCCTCAAGCAGGTCGGTAAAGACAATGCACTCGGCTATCCCAGCAAAGTGAAGTTTGGTGCTTATCTTTGAGCCAATTGCTTCGTAAACACGAACAATCAGGTCACCACTGCCATCTTCAGCAAGTTTCACCGTGTCAACAATCACTTGCGGAGAGCTGCTGGAAACCAGCGGGGAGACAAGTTCTTGACCCAAAATCTCACGGGGCGGAAACGCTAGCTCATAGCCAAGCCTCACGGCATCGAGAATGTTGGACCCTGGCCTGATCTTGAAGCGCATGGTGTGCCTACCCTGATCTGATTCCGGATCTGGGAATCGAGGGGCCCTTAGCAGCGAGAATCTGACGTTGGTGATGGTTGCACCACCTTCAACCGTTGTTCTTTGGGCGTCGTAGCCATAAGTGGAGTCGTTTGCAAACGCAACTCCCCAGCCAGGCTCAGAGACATGCAAATAGCGGTGCTGACTGGTCTCAAATCTTGCGTAATCCCAGCTGGTGTTGGCATGGGTGGGTCTTGAAACATAGCCAAACTGCGTCTCAGCTGACACGTGTTCAGCGTGAACATCCAAGGGGAAAGACAGCTTGAGGAACTTTTCGGACTCGTGCCAGTCAATCCTCAGTTCTATGTCAAGGTCCCGACTCTCAGGATCTAATTTGATGACTTGAACAATTTCTGAGGTTGGACGCCCAGTCGACTTGATTGTCCGAACTATTTCAACCACTGCTTCACCATTCGGTCCTGTGGATGTGTTCAAGCGATCAACACCTTTGAGCATTTTCACGGACTTGAAGTAGTGCACGTCTACGTCCCAAGCGTCCCACTTTGTCGGCAAATCATCGTGAAGATGAAACACATTTGCAGGCTGGGAAGGATGAATTGCATCGCGATTCGTCTCTCGATCAATCAAGGAGCAGATCTGACCTTGACCATCAATAACAATTTTCAAGTGCTCATTTTCCAGGACGGTGAATTCTCCGTCCTGTAGCACTCTGGCTACTTTGCTGCTCTTGTGCTTTTCTCCAATTCCGAGTGAGCCGGCGCCATGGCTAGCGGTTGGTCTGGAATTCGCGACCAACAAGCGGGCGGGGGAGTTGAGTTTGGAATCAGCTGTGAGGGCGTGTAGAGCGCCTTCAATGAGCTGGTTGAGAACAGTGCTCATCTCCTCGTGTCGCCTCTCCACCTCCCTGTAGACCCAAGCAATAGCGGTGCCGGGAAGTATGTCGTGAAACTGCATCAGTAGCAGAGACTCCCAAGCGTCTTGAAGAACTTGAGTCGGATATGGAACGCCACATTTCAAGGTCGCATAGCTGCACCAGAGTTCAGCCTCGCGGAGCAGCGCTTCATTTCTGCGATTCCCGTGTTTAGTGCGGTGTTGAGATGTGAGGACTCCGCGGTGCAGCTCGAGATACATTTCGCCACGCCAGATGGGCGGATCTTCATACTCCGCTTTCGCCAAGTCGAAGAACTCGTCCGCAGAGCCCATCTGAACCTTTGGCGAACCCTCAAGGTCTCGAGTCCGATGAGCTGCCGCAATCATTTCTCGTGTCGGACCCCCACCACCGTCACCCCATCCAAAGGGCACCAGAGTAACCGTCCCTCTGCCCTTTTCCGCAAAATTTATCTCCGCATGGGCTAGTTCAGGTCCGGATAGTTCAGAGATGTATGTATCGGCTGAAGGGAAGTGAGTGAAGACACGTGTGCCGTCCAGACCCTCCCAAAGAAACGTGTGGTGCGGCATCTTATTAACCTGATTCCAGGACATTTTTTGACTCAAGAAGGCAGAGATTCCAGCCTTAGAAACAATCTGGGGAAGGGAAGCCGAGTAACCAAAAGAGTCAGGTAGCCATGCTTCCCGAGAGTGTAATCCGAAGTGATCCTTGAAGAATTTTTGTCCATAGACAAACTGCCGAACCATTGCTTCTGACCCGGGCATGTTCCCATCGCATTCGACCCACATGCCGCCGACCGGACGCCATTGCCCAGTCGCAACACGCTCCTTAATTTTTTCGAAGATAGCTGGGTAACTGTCTCTAATCCACTTGTAGTGCTGTGCAGAGGAGGCCGAAAACACAAAGTCCGGATGCTCATCCATCAAGCTCAGGACATTACTGAATGTTCTTGCACACTTTCGAACTGTCTCTCTAATTGGCCAGAGCCAGGCTGAGTCGATATGAGCATGCCCGGTGGCCAGGACTTTCAAGCTGGAGAATGAAGCGGGCGCGCTCATTACAGGAGCGAGTTTCTCCCTCGCTGCCTTTGCAGAGGCACTGATGTCTGATGGGTCAATCGAATCGAGCATGTCCTCCACGGTTCGCAACAAGACATGACGGCGCGTGCTTTCAGCTGGAAGCGCGGAGATTAGCCCCCTCAAGGTCCAGATGTCCTGAGCTAGCTCCCAAACTTGTCTATCTCGGCGCGCCAAGTGAAGCTTCTTGAGCTCATAGAGTGCGATTTCCGGGGCAGTGTCCCAGTCCCCAAAGCTAGTTGGCTCGAAAGTGTATTCACCAGCAACATCCGGATTGGCCGCCACCTCAAGGAAAAAGTCGATTTTCTTTCGCGTTACAGGCCATGGCAGCCAGGAGTTCTTTGGGGCGATTGCCTTGATTGGAACGCCACTGGGTTCAAAGGCGAGCGCTTCTGCCTGGAATCCAGACCTGGAGGTGTTGTATCCAAAATCGATAAGCACTTCTGGCGTCAGTACCGATCCAGACTCTAAACCCCAGGCGTCTGGAACCTCGCCAGTCACTCTCAGCCAAATTGTTGACCAGGCTCGCCCGAATCGCCAACCTAACTCGACTGGCTCGAAATCCATCGCCACCGCATCCTTGAATGCCACTGGCTCTCGTGGGGCCTGCCAGGCTGAAACGGTAAGCGGAATCTCATCCCGGTAAATTGCGGGAATGATTCGATCGCGCACAAACCTATCCAGTCTGTCTTCGGTCATTTTGGAGTTTTGGTACATCAGTGGTTCACTTTCTTGCGCCTGAGCTCACAAATCCAAGACCGAGCGTTACCGGCTAGCTTGGCAAGCACCTTGGATGAAATGTCGCGTCCTTGGAGTTCAACGTATTCTTCGGTCTCGGTGTCCAGGACATGGTAGAGAGAATCTGGCTGGAGTCTTTGAATGTCAAACTCCCCTTGTTGCGACCCGGGATCAAGGCCCGCTGCCATCACAAGGTGCACTTCATCTTCATCAATCACTGAGGACAGTTGGAGTGCGGGGAACCGCACGCCTCCCCCAGCACGAGTCGGTGATTTGGTGAGCGGTAGCAAGGTTGCCGATTTCAGAATGGGCACTACATGCCGCTTATAAACTTGCAAATGTCGAGACAGCCTGACGGAAAGCAACTCGGGCATGAGGGGCAGCGGGTAGCTAATGCCAATCCTGTGGAGCATGGCTGCTCGGACCATAACGTCAAAGGTATCAGCGTCGACCGCCTGCCAGTCCAACTGCGAGGGTTGATACTCATTGCGCCACCAGGACCATGGCCAGTGCAAGATTGCCAGAGGAGGAAGCATCTGAGACGCACCCCAAAGCGCCTCCAAGTGATGCTCCGTGTAGTCGGGGTCACTCAAGAAAAAACAGTGCACATGGCGAGCCAAGCCCAGATCTATTCGTAAACCACCCGATGAACACGCTTCGACCAGCAGATCTGGGAAAGTATCCCTCACCTTGTCCAGCAGCCGATATAGACCCTGATAGTGCCAATAAAGGCCATCCTGTTCCCCATGCCCATGGTCCGTTCTGGTGCAGCCACGGCCCGGGTCAATGTTGAAATCTACTTTTAGCCAACGGGCACCCATGGTCCCAACGATGCTCTCAATTGAATTGAAACAGTGCTCCCAGCCAGAATCTGAGCCTAGGCACACGTATCCCAAAAACCCCGGGTCAGCTGGGTCGAGAGAAACAGTTCCAACACGGTAAGAGGGATCGGGGCGATCCCCAAGGTCGTTTCTGGCGAGAACTTCAGGTCTTTCCTGCCGAAGCCTTGAGCTAGCCCCTACCGCCTCGATTTCCATCCAAATGCCTGGGACCATCCCAGACTCTCGGATTCTTGCGCCAAGTTCTTCAAGACCCGCTGGAAATCTTGCTAGGTTGACGCTGGCCCAATCCCCTCGGAGGTCAACCCACTTTGTATCGAGCTCGGAAGAGCCGAACCAGCCGGCGTCCACCACGATTGCATCGATGGGCATTCGCTTCGCGAGCGACACATTCTCGTGGATCACTCCCTCTGTGACGTCAACATCTTCATAGGGCCACCAGTGATTCCATTCGATTGGAACTTGGTCTGAGTATGCGCTGCGCGCCAGCCAGTTATCCCTCACCGCCTCCTGGAGAAACTGTTGTGCTTCGAGTTTTGAGGAACCGGCCGCCAACACAACGCTTGGCGCTTCGATGTTTTGTTGAGGTTGGAGCGTAACCTCAAAGTTCCACGTTGAGATCCCGGCTCGTACCCAGCCGCCCGCAAAAACGTCAACATGCCAGTTTCCGCTCCATGCCGGAGAGAGAATGACCGTAAAGCCATCAGATTCGCGAACGAAGTAAACAAGAGGCACTTCACCGTGCGAGGAACGGCCTGACCTAACGTCAAAAAAGGAATCGTGGCGTGTGGACCCAGCTTGAGGCCTGAATTCGTCGCCCCAAGCGGAGGCAAAGGATTCAACGAGCCAAGGACCTCCACCAAGCCTTAGGCTCGCACTATCAAGCCTCGTCATCTTCAACGGTGAGTTCCCGATGTTAAGAACGGCTAGTTGAAGCTCCCAAACTGGCCCTGCTGAAATCTGCCTCCTTTGCCAGGAGACTTCCACCCCACGTTGAAGATTTTTTGCCTTCAATGATCCGAGGGTGGCTGCGACCTCAAAGTCCTCAGAAAAATCGACTGACCCTGCCTCAATCTCGACTTCGAAAGGCATACCCGAACTGATTGTCTGGTCCGCATAAACTAGTTCGAAAAGACCAGATTGCTGCATAGAGCTACTGAATCGATAGTTCATTGGCCGGCCAGTCTTTCGTTGATTACATCATACTTTAGGACATTTGCTTGAACAATGGCGTTCAAGAACCGGCCCAGCGACAGCTTATTAGTATGATGAAACGAAACATTCGCCCCTTTGCCAAGGAGGAAGCCTTATGAGTTCAAACTCACCACAAACCGGCCAAACGAACCAGCAACTTCGAGTCGGAGTCGTGGGTCTGGGCTATGCCGGGACAACACACATGAAGGCATTTTCGAAGCATCCAAACACCAAGCTGGTGGCTATAGCAGGTAAGGAGTTGGATAGGCTGCCCCTTCTGGCTGCCGAGTTCGGCGCGACCAAAACAGCAAGCGATTGGGAGGAGCTTGTTGCGGATTCCGAGCTGGACATAATAAGCATCGCGACCCCAAACTCTCTGCACCATCCCATTGCGGTAGCAGCACTGGCAGCAGGTAAGCACGTGTTCTGTGAAAAGCCGCTCGCCGTGACTGCTGAACAAGCCAGTGAGATGGTTGCTGCTGCAAAGGCGAACAACAGAATCCTCGAAGTTGCCTTCAATTACCGAAGGAGAGAGGACATCGGATTGGCAAAGAAACTAGTTGAATCCGGGGACCTTGGGAGGGTTTATCACTCTCGAGTGAGCTGGAAGCGACGGGCTGGGATCCCTGGACTGACCTCCTGGTTTACCTCATCAAAGCTTGCCGGTGGTGGAGCTGCTATAGACCTCGGCCCACACCTCATTGACTCTCTTCTTTACATGATTGGGGAACCCAAGGTCTCTTCGGTCAGTGCGGTTATGCATGGTGACTTGGGTCGCGCTGGCTACGGGGCTATGGACTCTGCCAAGCAGATGCAGGGGACCGGAACCTTCGAAGTTGAGGATATTTGTAGTGCCCTGCTTAGGCTGGACGATGGTTCATCGGTGGCCCTGGAAATCACCTGGGCCTCTCATGCAGTCGACGATGAGGACATCTCGTTCGAGCTGCTTGGGGTCGACGCGGGCGTCAGGATTTTCATACCGCGCTATGAAACGCGAAACACACTGACGATCTTCAGAGATGAGAACGGTGAACACCTGTCGACAAAACCAGACGTGACCTCCACCGGCGAAGGGCACCTCGCGGTTCTAAATGAATTCATCGAGCATGTTTTATCCGGCGACTTTGCTGCACATGCTGGAGACTATGCGCTGCATCGCACCCAGATTATTGACGCGCTCTATCGCTCGGCTGCTGCAGGCAGGGAGATACAGCTATGAGCCAGATTCGAGTAACCGTTTGGAATGAGAACAGGCATGAATCTCAAATTGGGTCTATCCCAGCAAGGATTTATCCAACGGGCATGCATGGGGCTATCAAGGAACTGCTTCTCGAAGAGCTGGGTGATCGCATCAGCGTAGAGACAGCTACGCTGGATACTCCGGAGCATGGGCTGACCGACGAGGTTGTGGCCAATACAGATGTCCTGCTGTGGTGGGGGCATGAGGCCCACCCAGAAGTTCGCGACGAAGTTGTTCAACGCGTCTACGATGCTGTGCTCGGGGGGATGGGCCTGATTGTTCTCCACTCAGCCCACTATTCGAAAATCTTTAAGAAACTCATGGGCACGACCTGCTCATTACGGTGGCGAAGTTCACACGACAGAGAGTTGGTATGGACGGTAAACCCCACGCATCCAATTGCAGCCGGAATTCCTGACCCAATAATCATTCCTAGGCAAGAAATGTATGGGGAGTACTTTGATATTCCAACGCCTGACGAGCTGATCTTTATCAGCAGTTTTTCTGGTGGAGAAGTGTTTCGATCTGGGGCAACATGGAGACGAGGCCTGGGAAGGGTTTTTTACTTTTCTCCAGGCGACCAGGACTATCCCGTTTATCACCAAAAGGAAATAGGCCAAGTACTTGCCAATGCCGTCCTCTGGGCGCGGCCAACCTTGAGAACCGAACCAATTGATGCGACTTTCCACCCAGAT
This sequence comes from uncultured Aquiluna sp., assembly GCA_964439375.1. Taxonomy (GTDB): domain Bacteria; phylum Actinomycetota; class Actinomycetes; order Actinomycetales; family Microbacteriaceae; genus Aquiluna. Next base: position 17,705 of record CAYTOH010000001.1, on the reverse strand, counting down.
GGCTGGTTTGAAAACTAACGGCTAAGGCCTACCTGCAAACCTCGCATGATGTACTTCGATGCGAACGTAAGAAGTAGGAGCGGAACCAGAGCTGTGATGAAGAGTCCCGCAGAAGTGAGCGGCTGATCCGTTACAAATCGTCGACCAATTGAGGCGAGGGTTGGGGTAAGCAGTTTGAGCTGATCGTCAGGTATCAAGATGAGGGCAAAAATCAACTCATTCCAAGCGCCCAAGAATTGAAGAACCGCTAGGGTTGCCAGTCCGGAGGCTCCCATAGGAACAATGATTGACCAGAGAGTTCGGAAGAAGCCCGCCCCATCAATTTTCGCAGCCTCCAGCAGTTCGTCTGGAATTGACCTGAATGTGAGGGTGAGGAAAAAGATTGCGAAAGGCAGTCCAGTGGCAACGTAGACCAGAATCAATCCCGTGTAGTTTCCAACTATCCCGAGGCGCGCAAGAACAAGGTAAATCGGAATAATCAATACTGGTCCGGGTATCAGCATCACCGAAACAAACGAGGCGGTGAAGTACTTGCTGCCAAACACGGGTAGCTTGGCCAGGGCGTAACCGGCAAATGTCGCAACCGTCAGAATGATTGCCACAGCGCTGATGGCCACAAACAAGCTGTTCATGAACGCGCGCCCAACCCCATATTGTTCCCACAGGGTGATGTAGTTCTCGAAGGTCCAAACTGCTGGCAGTCCGAATGGGTCTGCTTTGTAGTCAGGATTGGTTCGCAGCGAAGTGGTGACCACAAAAAACAGTGGATAAATGATCGTTGCAGCTACCAAACACATGCCGATAAAGATCGGCCACCTTGACCGACCACTGATGCGAGTGCTGATCGTCACGTCTGACATCTAGTCCTCCTTTTGTAGCTTGAAGACTTTGTTTTGGAACAGAGTCAGAAGTCCAATAAACAGGAACAGCACGACCGCAAGCGCAGCGCCCGATCCTAGGTTGTTGCTTGAGAAGGCTCTCAGGTATACCAAGTAGTCAATCGTCGTCGTCTCGTAACCGGGCCCACCTGCTGTGATGACGAAGATGAAGCCAAAGAGTGAAGCAAAGGTGTAGAGGATGTTGATAATGAAAACAAACCCGAGCACTTTCCGAATGTTTGGGAGGGTGATGTACCAGAGCCTTCGCCACCAACCTGCCCCGTCGATAGCGGCAGCCTCGAAGACCGCTGGATTAATTGAAGTTAACCCAGCCAAAAGAAGCAAAGATTGGTAGCCGAAACCCGACCACACTAGGGCGAGAATGATGATTGCGATGCTGTAGTTCGCATCGATAAAAAACTGACGCGGCTCTTGACCGAAGAGTCCGAGAAACTGATTCACCGCACCGTCGTAGCCAAACGCGTTTCGGAAGATCAAACCGATAACCGCGACCGATAGAACGTTGGGCAAAAAGAAGATTACCCTGAAGAACTTCCAGCCCTTGAATTGTTCGAATAGCAGTATGGCCGAAATCAGTGCTACCCCAATGACCAGTGGCACTGAAATCAAAAATTTGAAGTTGTTCAGGAAAACTTGGTGAACTATCGGATCAGTAAAGATAGCGAAATAGTTCTCGAGACCGCGCCATTCGTAGGTCAAGCCATTTGTCTTCGTGAAGGAAATGTAAAGAGCAAACATGACCGGGAACGCCATGAATCCGATCACAATCAGAAAGCCAGGGAGGACCGCTAGGGTTCCTATCAGTTTTGACTGGCGCATTCTCACTCCCTTGTGATTGAGATGACACAGAGACCGGGGCGTGAACCCCGGCCTCTGCGCCTACTCAGTTACCCATGTTTTTTGTAGCTATTTATTTATCTCTGTTTCGTACGATGCTTTCAGCTGTGCAACCGCATCTTCAGGCGTTATTGCTCCGCTAAAGACACCGGCGTTCACTCGATAGAACAGGTCAATTGTTGCTTGAGGCATAACGCTGTCGAAAGCAAAGGTAATGCCGTCTGTGGAAACAGCCAATTGCTCAAACTGCTCCTTCAAGCGCGGGTTCTGAATCATCGAAGGGTCACCATTCACGTGGTTGGAACCCTGGGTCTGATAGATCTTGACAAAGCGGTCCTGGTGCTCAGGCTTCGCCAGGAAGATCAAGAACTCGGCTGCAAGATCTTTGTTCTTGCTTGCCTCGGTGATAGAGAGAGCGATTTCAGGACCACCGGCGCCAATCTTTGGGAACGGAGCTCCTTCCAGGGTTGGGATGAAGAACGAGGTCACTGGACCGTCTTCCCCAAACGCTTCGACGATTCCGTTGTTCTCCCAGCTACCGACGAGGTAGTAAGCAGCGTCACCGGCGTAGAAGCCCTGACCACCTGCGGTTACCTGAGCTGCATCAGGGTTGTTCACAGTGCTAGCGCCCCAGTCAGCGAAGGCCTGGTATGCCTTAACCATGGCTGGGTGATCGACAGGAATCTTCCCACTGTACATGTCGGTGAACGCTGTCTCGCCTAGCTCTCCACCAACCATCGCGGTGATGAACCATGCGCCTGGGTAACCCTCAAGGTTGCCAGTGTAGAAGCCGTTCTTATCAGTGTTGTCAGTTACCTGTTGCGCGTTCGCTACGAGTTCCTGCCAGCTGGTGGGAACCTTGGTTGGGTCTACCCCTGCCTCAGTCAACACATCTGCGTTTTGGAAGACCACGAACAAGTTTCCAGCCCCATAGGTCATCCCAAGCAGGCGACCATCGGAGCTGAAGCCTTCACGGTTCACATACTGGCCGGCCATTGAGTCAAGGATCTCCGCCGGGATTAGAGGCTCCAGATCAACAAAGAAGTCTGCAAAGGAAGTGGTTGGACCGCCTGCATATTGGACGCGAATGTCGGGCCCTGTGCCAGCAATAGCAGCAGCTTGGAACTGAGCGGCATTCGCGGAAATGTCACCGCCCTGCTGGACGACTGTCACGGTAACGCCAGGGTTGGCCTCTTCGAACTCAACGGCCATCTGGTTTAGGAAAGCATTTTCTGCGTATGGGTCACCTGTTTCTAGGGTCTTGCCCAGAATTCCAGTGTCCCAAATTACTAATTCACGCTCGGTCGCAGCTCCCTCGGTTGATTCCTCTGCTGCCGGAGCACAAGCCGCGAGTGTTGCAGTCAGCGCCAATGCCGCTGCAAAACCGGACCACTTACGTATGTTCATCGTCTGCCCTTTCAAAGTTGACTGGAGGTAATGGACTCACCACCAGGTTGCATTCTTTGAAATTTGTGAAGCAAACAGGTCAGGAAGATTTCTCAGTCTCGCCCACCCGGCTACCTCACTCCTCCAACCTCTCGAATGCTGTGCACTTTGGAAGCAAGGAAGATCGGCGACTGTGCCGATCCTTTCTCGATTCCTAGACCGCACTGTCATTACATCATATGTAGAAAGCTACTTCTACAATTTTTGCGTTTGAAAAAGCACAAATTGATAACCTTTTTTGCCAAAGGTATTATGAATGTGTGTAAAGTATTAGAAAACGTTTGGTGTCCCGGCGCATTTCAGTAGTCGAGTGCCAGATACGAAAGAGAGATTCAAGGTGCGAATCGAATCGGTCGACTTTTTTTACGCATCGATGCCCGAGGTAACCCTGGAGGCCGATGGTAGTCAAGACGCCCTACTAGTGCGGGTAGTCGATGAAAGCGGACACGTGGGCTGGGGAGAATGCGAGGCCTCACCACTGACATCCATCGCGGCATTTGTCACGCCTCGCTCGCACGGAGTTTGTCAGCCGGTTGCTGCCAGTGTGATTGGCGAAAAGGTCGAGACAATCGAGGACATATACCGATTGACCGAACTTGTCGGGCGAAACAGCATGGATTTGCTTCAGGCTGCGCACACGTGGTCGGGCATTGAGATCGCTTTGTGGGACTTGCTTGGTAGACGTCGCGAGCAACCCGTGTGGCAAATGCTTGGATACAAGGACAATTTCCCTAAGCTCCCGTACGCCTCGATGCTCATGGGAGACACCCCTCAGTCCACGCTTGAGCGGGCTCGTGAGGCGCGCTCAAATGGTTACAGGGCCGTCAAGTTCGGCTGGGGAAACTACGGAACGGCAAATCACGTTGACGATGCAGATCACGTTGTTGCAGCCCGTGAGGGCCTTGGACTTGATGCAGAGCTCCTCATCGATGCAGGTCAGATTTGGGGCGACGACGTCGAGCTTGCCCGAAAGAGATTACCCGCGCTTCAGAAGGCACACGCGACCTGGCTGGAAGAACCCTTCTTTGCTCACGCTTTCAAGGCATACTCCGATCTAGCGCTTCACTCTGGCTCGGTGGGCCTAGCTGGGGGCGAGGGTGCTCACACCCCGCACATGGCGATGAATCTCATCGACTTCGGAGCGGTCAAATTCATCCAGGTTGACTCGGCTCGAATTGGTGGAATTGGACCATCGAAGATTGTCGCAGATCACGCAGTTCGAAGAGGGGTAACGTTTGTGAATCACACCTTTACCTCGCACTTGGCCCTCTCCGCTTCACTGCAGGCTTTCACTGGGCTCGAGCACCATCGAATCTGTGAGTATCCAGTTGAGCCGAAACAGGTTGCTTGGGACCTTTCGGTTGACCATATCGGTAGAAACTCAGATGGCGAGATCTTCGCGCCAGAAGAACCCGGGCTGGGTATCCGAGTAAACGAGGCAGCTCTTACGCCGTATTTGAGAAAAGTAGAAATCAAGGTCGACGATGAGACTATTTATCTCAGCCCTTCTCTTAGACCTGCGGCGAATGTGGTAATTTAGCGGCTCATTGAATAAGGGGTTTGAATGGTCGAAGCGTTTAGTTCTTTGTCCTCCCCTAAGTCCTCACTCAGGGGTCTTCAGAAGACCGTCATCGATGGCATCGGGCGCAGCATCGTAGGTGGGGTGGTCGCGCCGGGCGAATTTCTTGCCACTGAGCCGGAGATCGGTGCTCAATTTGGCGTGAGCCGAACTTCGGTCAGGGAAGCTATGCGTGTGCTCTCCGCCAAAGGCCTGGTGGAGATTCGACAGAAAATTGGTACAAAGGTCCAGGCGCCAGAGTTCTGGAACATCTTCGACGCAGACATACTTCGCTGGCATCACGAATCCGGCAAAGGCGACATGGTGATGCGGGATTTGATAGAGCTTCGCCAGATTTTGGAGCCAGCAGCGGCCAGACTCGCCGCTGGCCGCGCCACAATCGACAATCATCGGCGATTGAGACTTGCTATGACGGCAATGGAGAAGCAGGTTGGCTCACCAGAGGGTTACGCGCAGGCTGATCTTGAGTTCCACCTGGCTGTCTACCACTCGACTCACAACGCCCTAATGATTCAATTTGGAAATGTGGTTGCAGACTTTTTGCGAAGAGCATTCCTGATTCAGCAGGAGGTTGTTCGAGAGCCATCAGACTTACTGGCCGATGTTGCTCTTCATGGTCAGGTTTACCAGGCCATTGACAGAGGCGATGGGGAGGCTGCCTCTAATGCGATGTTGTTGGTGGTACTCGAGGGCAAGAGTGCTCTGATCCAGGCCCTCAGGTCGAACCAACGCGACGCTTTCAAGCCCGAAGCAGAATGACAGATTTAGTGGTGCGCCTATCCTCTGGACATCTGGAGGCCGAGGTTGTGCCCCAAAAAGGTGGAGTCATGGCTTCACTAATGGTCGATGGTTTCAGTGTTCTCGCAAAAACTCCTTGGGCCGCTTCCCTTCAAGGCTATGGTGATGTCGCCCCTAACGAGGAGGTTTGGGTCTCAAGGTGGCTTGGGGGGTGGCAGCTCTGCGCCCCCAACACCGGCCTCGGTGGTCTCGCTGATGACCACCCAGCGTTTCATGGTGCCGCATCTCAAGATGCTTGGTCGGTCCTGCAGCAAACCGACCAGGAGTTAGTTCTAGGTTGGGAAAGCCTCGATGGCTCTCTCTCCATGAGTCGATCTTGGGCTATGACCAGTGAAAATCAGGTTGTCGCCACCACCGAATTGGTGAACCACTCAAGTTTCAATGTGCCTGTAGGTGTTGCCGAGCACCTAATTCTCGGTACCAATTTTTTGCTCCCACTTCGCAAAGGATTGGAGGGTCAACTTTCCATCGATTCCAGTTTCAAGCTTGTTGCTCTTGACTACACCGGCGCACCGAGTGAGGAAATCGAATCGCAACAAGCTTTGGAAGCGAATTGGGGCAGGCTCAGCGCCGAGCTTCCTGCAGCTGTTTTCGGAGTGGCTAGTCCCACGAGGCAGCGGATTCGCGCGCAGATTAGCGACTGGGAGCTCCAGGTAGATTGGGCTGGGCTGGAGCACGCCTTGATATGGAAAGAGTTTGGTTTTTCCCAAGACCCACCTTGGCATGGTGAGGTCTTTGCACTTGGCATCGAACCAACGAATGTGCCACACGGGCTGGGCGCTTCAAAACTTACTGGACCATTCCTGGAAGGGAGCTCCTCTATGAACTGGACAACATCCCTAAGCTTTTCGAGAGCGGGAGACAGCCGTGGAAAGTAGCTTGAATTGTTTAGTGACCGGCGTCGCCAGCGGCATTGGAGCGGCGGTCAATCAAGGGTTGCTTCAAGCAGGCCACCGCGTATTTGGAGTTGACAATCAGTCCGGGGGTGGCTGGATGCGCGCAGATCTTGCAATCTCGAAAGATCGCGCATTCGTAGTTGAGTCTGCCGTCAAGATGCTCGGTTCCGTGGATGTTCTAATCAATGTCGCCGGAGTTTTTCGAATGACACCCTTCGGTAGCTCTGGACCGGATGACTGGAAGAGAGTCTGGGACGTAAATCTTGAAGCGCCTTTGGAGCTCATGTCGCTTTGCTTTGAAACGATGAAGGCCCAGAAGTTTGGGCGAGTCGTAAACATAACAAGTGTTCACGCCGCCGTCTCAAAGCTTGACTGCCTTGCGTATGACGTTGGCAAGGCTGGCCTTGAGGCGGCAACCAGATCCTTCGCGCTGACGGGAGCACCGCACGGAATACTTGCCAATGCAGTCGCGCCGGGCTTTGTGAGAACTGCAATGAGCTTGAACGATGCCGGCATTGATGAGTCGGATACTGAAGAATTCAGGAAAGGCTACGTTGCTTCTGGCCGTCTACCGCTTGGGAGAGCTGCTAAACCGGACGAGGTCGCTCAGACTGTCATCTGGCTGGCCTCGCGGGCAAACACTTACGTGACGGGCCAAACACTTGTTGTTGACGGTGGCCTTACAGCGACGTTCTAGGCCCATTAGGAGATAAGAAATGACGGAGGAGCTAACGGGACTTGGGTTTCCAGAGGCCCTTCGCTGGCGGGATGGAGATTTGTGGTTCAGCGATATGTTCCGCAGCCAGGTCATACGTTGGCGACCGGGGGAAGCTTCGCAAGTGGTTCTGGATCAAAGTCAGGGAGGGCCTTCCATGCCCGGCGGTTTGGGTTGGGCTCCAAACGGAGACCTACTAGTTGTGGACTGTCTTGAGAGAAAGGTTCTAAGGCTCAAACCCGATGGCCGACTTTCTGTCTACGCAGATTTGTCTAACTACACCGAGTTTCCCTTGAATGACATGCATGTTGATAATGACGGTGTTGCCTGGGTTGGGGGTTATGGCTTCGATCCAGAGAACGACAAACCGCGCCCCTCACCAATCTTCCGGATTTCCCCCGCTGGCCAAGTAGAGACATCTTCGCCGCTCTTTATCTTTCCCAATGGCTGCGATCGAAGTGGAAGTCGTTTAGTCGTTGCTGAGACCTTCGCCGATCGATTGACGTTTTTCGACGAGGACCTTTCTGACCTGCAGAGCTTCTATTTCGAAGCGGGTGCTGGGCCAGACGGGCTATCGGTCGACACCGCGGGAAACGTTCTCGTAGCCCTGGCCTTTCACGGCAAGATTGTGCGGTTGAGTAATGAGGGTGTCTTCGAGACGATCTTCGAACGCGAGAGCGCCGCTGAGGAGCCGGGAGGCCTCAAAGGGGTCTTTGACTGTGCTTTTAGGCCTGAGGACGGACTAATCGCTTTCAGCAGCGCCTGTCTTGATGAGCAATATGCGATGGCAAATAACACCGGATCAGTTACTCTTGTGAGTCTCTAAATAGAGACTTCCAACTACTGGGTCGAGAATGCGGAGTCGAAAGACTTCTCAGGGCTTTTCCAAATCAAACTCCGAACAAAGTCAACTGCCTCCGCTGCACCATGCAGCCTGTCCATCCCCGCGTCTTCCCACTCGATCGAGATGGGTCCTTGGTAGCCGATTGTCCTCAGGGCCCTGAAACTCGACTCCCAGTCAATGTCTCCTCTACCAGTTGAAACAAAGGACCAACCTCTCCGTGGGTCTTCCCAGCTGAGGTGTGAGCCCAGCCGTCCTCTTCGTCCATCATTGCGATAGACCCGGGTGTCTTTGCAGTCGACATGGTAGATGCGGTCTGCAAAATCGAGGATGAAGTTTGCGGGGTCTATGTCCTGCCACTCCATGTGACTAGGGTCCCAGTTCAGCCCGAACGCGGCTCTGTGGTCTATCGCCTCGAGGGTCCTTTGGGTCGTGTAGTAGTCGTAAGCAATCTCGGACGGGTGAACCTCTAGGGCGAATCTGACCCCTTCGGAGTCAAACACATCCATGATCGGATTCCATCTTTTTGCAAAATCTTCGTATCCCTGATCAATCACTTCCTGCGAGACAGGAGGAAACATGGCTACGTATTGCCAAATAGCTGAACCTGTGAAGCCCACAACGGTGTCGACACCTAGCGCCCGAGCCGCAATCGCCGTTAACTTCATCTCCTCCGCGGCTCGCTGGCGGACGCTCTCTGGGTCGCCGTCACCCCAAACATTTGGTCGGACTATGGCCTTGTGCCTGAAGTCGATCGGATTGTCGCAAACGGCCTGACCAGTCAGGTGATTTGAAATCGCCCAAACGCCGAGACCGTGACGTTTGAGGAGTTCTTTGCGCTCATGTAGGTATGAAGAGTCCTCTTTGGCTCTCCAGACATCTAGGTGTTCGCCGCTGCAAGCTATCTCTAGACCGTCATAACCAGCGGCTGCAGCAAAACTGGCCACGTCCTCGAGGGGCAAGTCTGCCCACTGACCAGTGAATAAGGTAACCGGTTGCTTCATCGAAAGACTCTCTCATTCGTATGACCTATTTCTAGCAGAAAATCGGAGCAGCGATTGCTCCAATTTTTTCTACTTTCTCCAGAGGAAACCAGGAATGGAACTTTGGTCTTAGGGTAACGCGGGAAAAGTCGCGAAAGATCAGATGACTGAGCTAAACCCTAAATAACGTGGAATAAGTCCGATCAGGAGTTAGCTTTAGATGGTTAGACAACACTGGAGAGATAGTGAACGGACTTCTAAACTTCCTGACCGGCAAAAAGACCGCGTGGGTCAACCTCCTTCTAGGTCTGATTTTTGCCGGAATCGCTTTTGGCCCACTGAATCTTGCGACCGAGAACACAACTCCTAGCTCGGGGCTGAAAGACAACGTCGAGTCAATTCAGGTTCAAAAGCTTCAAGAAGAGCTGCCCATCAATGAAGGAAGTCTCGCGCTCATCGTCTATGCCTCTGAGACCAAGTTCACCGATGAGCAGTTGAAGTGGCTTCAGGGTGAGTTTGATCCTGCAACTCGCATGCCAGCCGGCGGTGCTAACGAGAAGTTCACCCAGTTCACAAACGTCGAGGTGATGGGGGAGAAGTTTGTGCCTCCTGCCCAGATCTCTGAAGATGGCACTACCGCTCTAATCACGGTTCCGCTTGAGGCAACCGATGACTTCGAAGTCACGACCGCTCGAATTGACCAGATGCGCGAGCTTGCTCCTCAGGGCATGCCGTCTGGGATAGAGGTTTATGTGACTGGACCTGAAGGGTTCATCAAGGATGTTGGGTCAATCTTCAATGGCGCAAACTTCAGCCTTTTGGCTGTCACCGCAAGCGTGGTTGCGCTTCTACTTCTTATCACCTACCGATCACCTGTTCTCTGGATGGTCCCGCTGATTGTCGTGGCGGTTGCAGATGGTATGGCAGGTATTTTGGCCAGGCGTGTGGCCGAAGCATTTGGCTTCACGCCAGACGCATCAGTCACAGGAATCCTGGCAGTGCTGGTGTTCGGTGCGGGAACGAACTACGCACTGCTTCTTATTGCCCGCTATCGCGAGGAGCTTTTGACTCACGAGGACAGGCGCGAGGCAATGAGAATTGCCCTTCGCGGAGCAGGTCCAGCAATCCTGGCCTCTGGCTCCACGGTCGCAGTTGCGCTGGCACTACTTCTGCTCGCTGAGATCGAGGGTCGTCAGGTTCTGGGACTTGTTTCAGCAGTAGGCATCGTCGTGGCGATGATTGCTGGCCTTTTAGTGCTCCCATCGGCCCTCGTTGTTTTCCCAAGGGGCATTTTCTGGCCACTGGTGCCAAAGGTTGGAGACCCAAACCCATTTGCAAAGTCGATCTGGACCAAGTTGGGAACTGCAGTTTCAAAGCGACCTATTTTGATCTCTGGCGCTGGAGTTGCAATCCTCGCGATCATGGCAACCGGTGGCTTTGGCATCAAGACAGGTTTGAGCGCAACAGAAATCTTTATTCAAAAGCCTGAGGCGGTTGTGGGTCAGCAGGTTCTGGCAGAGAGTTTCTCGGCTGGTAGGGCTGCTCCTAGCCAGGTGATTGTCTCAAACGAGCACCTAGACCAAGCAGTTGAAATCCTTCAGGGAATCGACGGGGTTGACGAGGTTGCCAAGGGTGCAGCTAACGATGAGTTCACCCAGGTGGATGTTGTCCTAGACGCTGAACCTGAGTCGCAGGCCGCTCAGTTGCTGATTGCTGAATTGCGCCTAGCACTAGATGCATTGCCTGATGATGCTCTTGCGCTAGTTGGTGGTCAAGACGCGATTTCTCTGGATGCCCAAGAGGCAACAGCGCGCGATCAGTTGCTACTGGTCCCACTGATTCTGATTTCGGTGTTCTTGATCTTGATACTGCTTCTTAGGTCACTGCTGGCACCGATTCTGCTTTTGGTCGCAGTGGTCGGTTCCTTCTTCTCAGCCCTTGGAGCTAGCTGGCTGATCTTCCAATACATCTTTGGTTTCCCAGCTCTAGACCTAACCGTATTCATTTTGGCCTTCTTGTTCTTAGTTGCGCTGGGTGTGGATTATTCGATATTCCTTGTCACCAGAGCCCAAGAAGAGGCTCAGAAGATCGGCACCGCCGAGGGCATGAGGAAAGCTCTTGGTGCAACCGGTGGAGTCATCACTTCCGCGGGTATTTTGCTAGCCGCGGTGTTCGCGGTTCTAGGCGTTTTGCCTCTGATTGCTCTGGCACAGGTTGGAACAATTGTTTGCATCGGTGTATTGCTCGACACCCTTTTGGTCAGAACCGTTATTGTGCCGGCGCTCGCCTTCACTCTGAAGGAGAAGTTCTGGTGGCCTAGGAAGGACCTAGCTGCCTAACCCAAGCAGTTTGGTTTGGCATTAGAGAACTGCCGCCGCCGCTTTTGAGCAATAGCTCGCCAGCAGGTAGCGGCAGTTCCTCTTTTGAGAAGTTGTGTGCAACAAGAACGCTTTGGTTTTTGTAGGAGAGCAGTTCGGTTTGGCTTACCCAATCAAAAGAACCTTCACCTAGACCAAGTTCTTTTCGCAAGGACAGTGCTCGCTTGTAAAGGTTGAGAGTTGAGCTCTCATCACTTTCTTGCTCATCTCTGGCAAGCGGCCCAAATGACACCGGCTGTGGGAGCCAGGAGAGATCCGCAGAGCTAAATCCGTTAGTAGACCCGCCACGCTCCCAAGGCAGTGGTACGCGGCAACCATCCCGCCCGACTCTTTCTCCAGAGGTTCTAAAGAAGGTCGGGTCTTGCCGGTTGGCAGCTGGGATAGTGGTGTGTTCCGGAAGCCCTAGCTCCTCGCCCTGGTAGAGGTAGCTTGCTCCCGGAAGTCCGAGCATAAACAGGGTTGCTCCTTGAGCAATCTCAAGACCGAGGTCATTGTTTGGCTGGGGGTTTTCAGGACCAATACCGTCTGAAGCAGTGGCTCGACCGTAGTCTCCACCAAATCTTGAGACATGCCTTATGACATCGTGATTGTTTAGGACCCAGGTGCTGGGAGCACCTACTGAGTCAAAGGCTTCAAAGGACTCATTGATTGCAGCGACAAGCTTGGCCTTGTCCCAACCCGCATCCAAAAAGCGGAAGTTGAAAGTCTGGTGGAATTCATCCGGCCTAACCCAAAGCGCCATGAAACTTAGGGGCAAAACATAAGCCTCGCCACACATCGCCCTGTCACCTGGGTAGCTGTCGAGAATCTTTCTCCAAGACCTGAAGATGTCGTGAACTGAATCTTGGAACCACATGGGTGGATTCTCGCGACCCTCTATGAAACCTGCTCCAGCCTCTTCAACGTATGGGTGGTCGGGTAGTCCAGGAGCTTTCGCCATTGCGTGCGGTTGATCTACGCGGAAACCATCAACTCCGCGGTCAAGCCAAAAGCGAAGGATGTTTTCAAACTCGGCCCTGACCTCCTCATTTTCCCAATTCAGATCTGGCTGGGAGGAGTCAAATAGGTGCACATACCATTGGCCATCCTCAACCCTGGTCCAAGCAGGACCACCAAACATGCTCTGCCAGTTGTTTGGTGGTAGCTCACCGTTTTCGCCCAGGCCATCTTTGAAGTGGTAGTACGCGCGCTCTTTTGAGCCAGGCCCTGCCTTCAGCGCTCGCTGAAACCACTCGTGCTGGTCTGATGAATGGTTTGGAACGAGGTCAATCATGACCCTGAGGCCCAGATCGTGCGCTGTTGCAAGAAGCTGATCGAAGTCACTCAGTGTCCCAAAGAGCGGATCAACATCGATGTAATTGGCAACGTCATACCCCGCGTCCTTTTGGGGTGAGGTGTAGAAGGGACTGAGCCAAATCGCGTCAACTCCCAGCTCTTTGAGCTTTGGAAGCTTCGACGCAATACCCGCCAAATCGCCCATGCCATCGCCATTTAGGTCAGCGAACGAGCGGGGATAGATCTGATAGATGACCCCTGAGCGCCACCACTGACTTCCTGGGCTGGCGGGATGCAACATTCCTAGAGCTTAATCCAGACCGCGTTGTTGGGTTCTAGCACTTCAGAGTCCCTAGAGGCCTGTGTTGAGGCAATGACCTCTCCCTCGGGAAGCTCGAGGCCCTGTCCGTCAAAGTTTGCAATCACAAGCACGTCACCGTTTTGGTAACCCAGTGAGGTCTCAGTGCAGTACTTCTCAGCCCACTTCAAGCTGCCAAGCCCCAAACCAAACTTCTTGCGGTTTGCAAGCAGGGTTTTGTAAAGCTCAAGAGTTGAGCCCTCAACACCATCTTGGAGATTGCGGGCATAGCTCTTGTAGAGCTCGGGCTGAGGTAGCCAAGACTCTCCAGTTGCGTTGAAGCCAAAAGCTGGTTCCTCTGAGTGCCATGGGATTGGCACACGGCAACCATCTCTTCCGACGCGCTCACCCTTGGTTCGGAAGAAGGTTGGGTCCTGTCGATACTTACCATCGATGGTGGTGTGCTCAGGCAGTCCAAGCTCTTCACCCTGGTAGATGTATGCGCCACCGGGGAGCCCGAGCATCAAGGTGCTGGCAGCGCGAGCTCGTTTCAGACCAAGAGGAATGTTTGGCTGTGGGTAGCTAGGTCCGATGCCATCACCTTGCTTGGGAACTTTGTCATAGGCAAAACGAGTGGCGTGGCGAATCACATCGTGGTTCGAAAGGACCCAGGTGCTTGGAGCGCCAACGTTTCCAAACTCATGGAGCGAATCATCGATGACCTGCTTTAGGGAAGCAGCCTGCCAAGGCGACTCCAGGTAACCGAAGTTGAAGCACTGGTGGTATTCGTCTTGCCTTACCCACTTCGCCATGCGACTCAGCGGCATAACCCAAGCTTCTGCAGCCATAATCCGGTCGTCGTATTCATCAACGATCTTGCGCCACTCACGAATAATCTCGTGCACACCCTCTTGGCCCCAGAATGGGTGAGGCTTTGTGCGGTCTTTTGGCTTGTTTTGCTCTTCCTCACCACTCATGGTGGTGGAGGTTTCTTCTACATCAGGAAGACCGTCGGCCTTCACGAGACCGTGAGCCACGTCGATACGGAACCCTCCGGCACCGCGGTCGAGCCAGAACCTGAGGATCGACTCAAACTCTGCCCTAACCTCCGGGTTGTTCCAGTCAAAATCGGGCTGCGATGAGTCAAAGATGTGGAGGTACCACTGACCTGGCTTTCCATCCGGCTCAGTAACTCGGGTCCATGCAGCTCCACCAAAAACCGAAGGCCAGTTGTTTGGCTCGAGTTCACCGTTTTCGCCGCGGCCGTCGCGGAAGATGTAGCGCTCGCGCTCCTTGGAGCCGGGGCCTGCCTTCAGCGCGGCTTGGAACCATTCGTGCTGATCTGATGAGTGGTTTGGTACCAGGTCAACGATGATTCGGATGCCGTATTTTTTGGCCTCTGCGACCAAATTGTCAAAGTCCTGCAGGGTTCCGAAAAGTGGGTCGATGTCGCGATAGTCGGAGACATCATAGCCGGCATCTTTTTGGGGAGATCTAAAAAACGGTGAGCACCAAACAGCATCTATGCCAAGAGCCGCGAGCTCGGGAAGGCGATTCTTGATGCCCTGAAGATCACCCATGCCGTCTCCGTTCGCATCGGCAAACGATCGCGGGTAAATCTGATAAATAACGGCTGAGCGCCACCATTCACTGCCAGTAGTCACAGTGTTTTTCCTTCCAAAAACAGCACAAACTGTAAGCGTTTACAGAGTTTTGCGCCTCATTTACAACTTCCCACAGGCTAACCGCTTGCTAGCGAAACGCAACTTGGGCGTGATAAATCCGTTATAAATTTTTGGGTTAACTTTTTTGACTGTAAGCGTTTACAGAGTGCTTTACTTACTAAGTCGTATCGCTCGACAACTATCAAGGAGAGAAATGAAATCAAAGAAGATTGTGAGCCTCGCCGTAGCTTTCGGCCTGGCAGCATCATCTCTGCTCGGAGCGGCACCAGCTTCCGCTAACGACAAGGTGATCACCGTGTGGGCAGACGAGTCCCGCGGACCGAACCTACTAAAGACCCTTGGGTCACTAACCGCTCAGCGCGGTGGCGAGTGGGTTCCTGGCTACAAGGTAAGAGTTGTTTCCTTCTCAAGCTTCGACGCACTGAAGACTGCAGTTGACAACGTCACCAAGGACGGCCCAGACATCATCGTTGGCGCTAACGACTGGGTTGCTACCGGTGCTCAGAACGGCAAGCTAGCCGTTTACACCCCATCAGCTGCAGTTCGTCGTGCATTCAACCCAAACAACTGGTTTGACCTTTCTTACAAGGGCCGCATCTACGGTGTCCCGCTGGATGTCAACAACGTTGCAATGCTTGTAAACACTGACCTAACCGGCAAGCTACCGACCACCTTTGGTGAGATGGTTGACTTCTACCTAGCCAACCGCACCGCAGACAAGCTTGAGGCTGGTCTATGTATTGCTGGTGGTGGCACTTCATGGGGTGCTCACTCAGTGCTTAGCGCACTCGGTGGCGGCGCTTATGCGATGCGCGGAAGCTCAGTTGACACCCGCAGGGACCCAGTTCCAACCGCGGTTGCAGAGAACGTCTCCCGCTTCCTGCTGAAGGCCGATGGAACCAGCAACGGATTCTTCCCAGCCACTGACACTGGTTGCAAGACCAACTTCCTAGCCGGCAAGGTGCCTTACGCCGTAATCGGTAACTGGGAGTGGAAGGACTACGCAGACAAGGGCTTCTCAATGAACAACTTGATGCCTGTTCCTGGCGTTACCCGCGGTACCTTCGGTGCTGCATTCGGTAGCGTTTCCGGTGCACTTCTAACCTCCTTCGCTGCTGACAACGGCAACGACGCAGCTGCGAAGTCACTGCTAACCAACTTCTTCGCTTCGACCAAGGGTGCACTTGCATACCAGGCGAACGAGCAGCGCCCACCTGCAAACATTGCAGCAGCCGCTCGTGCGAACGCAGCTCAGAAGGGCTTTGGTGCAGCAGCAGCACGTGCATCCGTTCCTCAGATCGGTGCGATCTTGAACGGCCACAGGGGCAGCACCTCCTACTGGGACGCACTGCCTGCTTTCTGGAACGACGTTCTAGTGAAGAAGGTTGCTCCTCGCGCAGCAGTCGCGAAGCTAAACACCATCTTCAGAAAGAACATCGCTGAAGGCGTGAAGTCTCTCTAAGTAGAGATCGAGTGCTTCGGGGGCAACCCATAGTTGCCCCCGAAGCATCTTCATTTACAAGTAGCTGGGACACATGAAACTCTTTCAAGGCAACAAGCTCGCAGTAACTGCGAAAATCATCTTTGTCAGCATCACCCTTGCAATTCTTGGCCTATTGGCCCAAAGTGCTTTCGCCTCAGGCGAGGGATTTATCGCTCTTTTCATCGCTTTGTCGATGGTGACCGTTGCGATCGTCTACTTCAGCAAAATCTCTATCCCGATGAAGTTCTTCCTGCCGGGAATTTTGCTTCTTTCAGCTTTCGTAGTACTACCTATTCTTTACACATTGGTGATGTCAGGGTTCCAGTTCAAAACTGGCAACTATGTGGACAAGCCAGTTGCCCTTGAGCGAATCATGGCCGAGTCTTATGTTGCCGATGACTCCGGGCTGTCTTTCGATGTCGTAGTTGGTGAGGATGGTCAGGGAAACCCGGCACTTCTAGCTACTGATTACATGACCAGCGAGTACTTCCTCTCAACCGAAGAGAAGATCGTCTCGCTGGATGCCTCGCAAGTGACCCTTGATCCTGACCTCGGGATAGCGGTAGCAACCAGCGGCTTTACTCGATTCGGTGATGACGAACTAGCCAGTCGCGGAAGTGATTTGGCTGCACTTAAGTTTGCGGGTCCTGGGGAGTACTTCTTGGGCTTGGAGGGCTTCGAGGTAGCAATTCCATTCAAGCCCGGGCTGGTTTATGACGAGGCATCTGACAGCTTCACCAACATACAAACTGGCGCTAAGTATGCCGACAATGGGCGCGGAAACTATGCAAATATCGACAACCCTGAGGAGCTGCTTTCCCCAGGATGGCGATCGCCTATTTGGTTTGAGAACTACGTATCCCTTGTTACAGATGAGAGCGTGCGTGAGCCATTCATCGGTGTCTTTATCTGGACGATGATTTTCTCAATCACGACCGTCATCACCCAGTTCGCACTAGGTCTTCTGATCGCCCTTGCGCTGGACAAACCGCTCCGCGGCCGCAGGTTCTACAGAATCGTCATCATCCTCCCTTACGCAGTTCCGTCGATCATGAGCATTTTGATCTGGGGAGGTATGTTCGACACCGAGTTTGGTGCCATCAACGCATTACTAGGGACGAACATCGCCTGGTTCCTAGACCCAAACTTTGCACGAGCGGCGGTAATCATCGTCAACCTTTGGCTTGGGTTCCCCTACTTCTACTTGATATCCAACGGAGCTTTGCAGGCGATACCCCAAGAGCTATCAGAGGCTGCCACGATTGATGGGGCAAGTAACCGCCAGATTTTCTGGCAGATAACTCTGCCACTTCTATTGAAGATGCTTACCCCGCTGCTCATCGCATCCTTTGCATTCAACTTCAATAACTTCAACCTGATCTTCCTGCTAACCGGAGGTGGTCCGAGAAATGACTTGGACGGCGAGATTGCTGGTGCGACGGATATCTTGATCAGCTACACCTACAAGATTGCGTTCGGCTCACAAGTTCAGGACTTGGGCTTAGCTTCAGCAATCTCCGTTGTTATCTTCATCCTCGTTGCGGCAATCTCGCTCTATGGAATTAGAAGATCCAAGGTCTTGGAGGAGTTCA